>DATKBU010000159.1:0-5806 GCA_035513815.1 Egibacteraceae bacterium | reverse complement strand
CTGCGCACGTTTCGCGTCCGCCCGTCCCTGCCAGCCGAGCTGCAGCCTTTGATGGAGCTCGCGGTCAACCTTCGCTGGGCGTGGGACCGGCCGACGCGCGAGCTGTTCCGATCCGCGGACCCTGATCTGTGGGATGACGTCGGCGGCAACCCCGTCGCCCTGCTCGGGCGACTGCCGCAGGCTCGGCTGACCGCGCTGATGGGCGACGCGGATTTCATGGGGCGCATGGCGGAGACCCACAGCGACCTGCAGCGCTACCTGACCCGCGACGGCTGGTCCCAGGACGGCGACCCAGCGCCCCGCGTTGCGTACTTCTCGCCCGAGTTCGGCCTCACGCACGCGATGCAGACCTATTCCGGCGGGCTCGGAGTGCTGGCCGGCGACCATCTCAAGGCCACCAGCGACCTCGGCATCGAGATGGTGGGCGTCGGCCTGCTGTATCGCCACGGCTACTTCCACCAGCTGCTCGACGCGGACGGCTGGCAGCAGGAGCGCTATCCGGATCTCAACCCGTTTGACCTCCCGCTGCGCCGTTTCGAGCACGATGGCGCCCCCGTGACGGTCTCGGTCGAGCTCGAGGGCCGTTCGGTGGACTGCCAGATCTGGCTGGCGCAGGTCGGTCGCGTGCCGCTGCTCCTGCTGGACACCGACGTGCCGACGAATGCGGCTGAGGACCGCCACGTCACCGACAAGCTGTATGGCGGAGACGTCGAGCACCGCCTCAAGCAGGAGATCGTCCTGGGCATCGGCGGGATGCGCGCGCTGCTCAAGGCGCAGGAGCTCGGGACCGTCGACGGGCCGTCGGAGGTGTTCCATTCCAACGAGGGCCATGCCGGCTTCCTCCAGCTGGAGCGCATCCGCCGCCTGGTGGTCGAGGAGCATCTGACGTTCGAGGAGGCCATCGAGAGCGCCCGCGCCGCTGTGCTGTTCACCACGCACACGCCGGTGCCCGCGGGCATCGACGTCTTCTCGCGCGAGCTCATCGAGCGCTACTTCTCCAAGATGGCGGCGGACTGCGGCGTCGACGTGGCTCAGCTCATGGCCCTGGGGCAGGTCGACGCCGACGGGGCGGGCGGCGACTTCAACATGGCCATCATGGGCATGCGCCTGTCCGCCGCCGCCAACGGCGTGTCCCAGCTGCACGGGCGCGTCTCCCGCCGCATGTTCGCCCCGCTGTGGCCGCATGTGGCCGTCGACGAGGTGCCGATCGCGTCGATCACGAATGGCGTCCACGGGCCGACGTGGGTCGGCCGGGAGATGACCCAGCTGTACCGCCGGTGGCTCGACGCGGACTGGACCAACACGCGGACCGGCTGGGAGCGGATCCCCGACGTCCCCGACGAGGCGATCTGGGAGGCCCGGCGGGAGGCCCGCGCGCGCATGGTGACCGAGGTGCGGGCCTGGCTGCGCGATCAGGCGCTGAGAAAGGGCGAGAACCGCTCTGCGCTGGGATGGATCGATGACGTGCTGGATCCTGAGGTCCTGACCATCGGCTTCGCCCGCCGGTTCGCCGAGTACAAGCGCGGCACCCTTCTGGCGCGGCACCCCGAGCGGCTGCGGGCGCTGCTGTCCGACAGCGAGCGGCCAGTGCAGTTCGTGTTCGCGGGGAAGGCCCATCCCCGTGACGAGATCGGCAAGGACATCATCCGCCAGCTGGTCCACTTCTCGGCCGACGAGGGCCTGCGAACCAGATTCGTTTTCGCCGAGGACTACGACATGAAGCTGGCGTCGGTACTCGTGCAGGGCGCCGATGTGTGGCTGAACAACCCGCGGCGCCCCCACGAGGCCTCTGGCACGTCGGGCGAGAAGTCAGTCCTCAACGGCGGGCTGCACTGCTCCACGCTGGACGGCTGGTGGGACGAGATGTACGACGGCGAGAACGGCTTCGCGATCGGCGGCGTCGGCGACCCGGCGGGAACCGCCCAGCAGGACGCCGCCGACGCCCAGGCGCTGTTCGACCTGCTCCACCGCCGGGTGGTGCCCGAGTTCTACGACCGCGACGACGGCGGGCTGCCCCGCGCGTGGATCGCCCGGGTTCGACACTCACTGGACACGCTCGGCCCGCAGGTGCTCGCCTCGCGGATGGTGCGCGAGTACGCCGAGCAGTTCTACGTCCCGCTTGCTCGCCGGGCGCGACGCCTCTCGGCGGATGATCACCGACGGGCGCGCGACCTCGTCACCTGGCGCCGTCGACTCGCGGCGACGTGGAGAGACGTGGCGGTCCACGCGGTGGACGGTGACGAGGATGCGGCGAACATGGGGGATCACCGCGACGTGCAGGTCGTCGTCCATCTCGGATCCCTGCGGCCCGAGGACGTGATCGTGGAGCTGCTGCACGGCCCCGTGCTCGCCGACGGCGGCATCAGCGACCCCCAGAGCCAGCGCCTGGAGCCCGTCGGGCGCCAAGGCGAGGCGATGGTGTACTCAGGCAGCTTCGAATGCGCGATCGCCGGCGAGTACGGCGTCAACGTCCGGGTGGTGCCCTCTCACGAGGATCTGCGCTCGTGGGTCGATGCGCGGGTCGTGACCTGGGCGCAAGGCGAAGGGCCCGCCGCCGGCGATCGCGCGAACGAAATCGCCGGCCTGGGAGTCGCGGACTGATCCATGCGCGCGTGGTGGCGGAACTCGGTCGGCTACGAGATCTACATCCGCTCGTTCGCTGACAGCGACGGCGACGGCGTCGGAGATCTGCCGGGCGTGCTGGAGCGGCTCGACTATCTGGCGTGGCTGGGTGTCGACGTGATCTGGATCACACCCTTCTATCCCTCGCCGATGCATGACCACGGCTACGACGTCGCCGACTACCGCGGCGTCGCGGACGTGTTCGGCACGCTGGACGACTTCGACGCGCTGGTCGCCAAGGCGCACGGGCTGGGGATGCGCGCGCTGGTCGATCTTGTCCCTAACCACACGTCGTCCGAGCACGCTTGGTTCCAAGCGGCGCGCTCCTCGCGCGACGATCCCCATCGCGACTTCTACATCTGGCGCGATCCCCGCGCGGACGGCGGGCCGCCAAACAACTGGCGCGCCCAGTTCGGCGGGAGCGCCTGGACGCTGGACGAGGCCACGGGGCAGTACTGGCTGCATCTGTTCCTGCCCGAGCAGCCTGATCTGAACTGGGCGAATCCAGCCGTGGCCGATGCGTTCGACGAGATCCTGCGGTTCTGGCTCGAGCGGGGGGCGGATGGTTTCCGCATCGACGTCGCCCATTCGCTGGTCAAGCATCCCGACCTGCTCGACAACCCGCCGGTCGAGGCGGCTGCGGTGATCGCCGATGACGGGCCCGAGCCGCCCCCGCCTCAGCTTCAGCGGGTCTACGACATTGACCAGCCAGGCGTCCTCGACGTGTTCCGCCGCTGGCGGGGGGTCGTGGCGCCCTTCGACGGGCTCCTGCTCGGCGAGGTCTATCTTCTGGACGCTGATCGGGTCGCCCCGTACGTCGCCGGTGACGGGCTGCACCTGTCGTTCTGGTTCAAGCCGCTGCACATCCGCTGGGACCCCGACGAGATCCAAGCTGCGCTGGCCGGCGCCGCGAGCGTCGGGGGAGACGGGCTGGCGTGGGTGCAGAGCAGCCACGACCGGCCGCGGGCGGTCAGCCGGTACGGGGGCGGGCAGCGCGGACGCGAGCGGGCGCTGGCGATGGCCGCGCTGCAGATGTTCCTACCGGGAGTGCCGTTCATCTACCAGGGCGAGGAGCTCGGCTTGGAGAACGGGGTCGTGCCCGACGAGTTCACCGCCGATCCGCAGGCGACGCGGGGCGCGGGGGAGTCGCGGGATGTGGCGCGCACGCCGATGCCGTGGGCGCCCTCGCCGGGCCTCGGCTTCACCGCCGCGGAGCAGGCGTGGCTGCCGTTCGGCGACCGCCGGCCGGAAGACACCGTGGCCGTCCAGCGCGACGATCCGCAGTCGATGCTGCACCGCTTCCGCCGGCTGATCGCGCTGCGGCGCAGCGACGAGGATCTCAGCGGCGCAGGTGTGGAGTGGCTGGGGGACGGCGGTCCCGTCGTCGCCTACCGCCGGGGACCGCTGATCGTCGCCGCGAACTGCGGCGAGCGCTCGTCTGGGCTTCACCTTCCGGAAGGCCGGTGGACCGTCGAGTTCGCCAGCCTGCTCGACCGCGAGGGCGAGGCGGTGGGCGGCGAACTTGCGCTCGCGCCGCGCGAGGCGGTGGTCCTGCGCGGCTGACGGGTATGGCTGGGCGCATGACCCAGCACGGCCATTCCATCCTGCCCGAGCAGCCGGTCGAGTCGGTCGACGCCTACGCGGCGGCCGGCGGCGGCGCCGGACTGCGCGCAACGCTTGAGCGCTCGCCGGTGGAGATCATCGACGAGGTCGCCCGCTCAGGGCTTCGCGGGCGGGGAGGGGCCGGCTTTCCGACGGGGATGAAGTGGTCGTCGGTGCGCGACGCCGGGGGGGAAAGCGCGGCGGTGTACGCCGTTTGCAACGCGGCCGAAGGGGAGCCGGGGACGTTCAAGGATCGCGTCCTGATGGCTCGTAATCCGTATCAGCTGCTCGAAGGGCTGCTGATCGCCCGCTATGCGGTCGGCGCGGAGCGCGCGTTCATCGGCGTCAAGCGCGCTTACTCATACGAAGTCCGGCGGCTGACCCAGGCCCTGGGCGAACTGGCCGAGACCGGCTGGGAGGGCGCAGACCTGATCACGATCGTGCCTGGACCGGACGAGTACCTGTTCGGCGAGGAGAAGGCGATGCTCGAGGTGATCGAGGGCAAGCTGCCGCTGCCGCGCATCCTGCCTCCCTACATGCAGGGGCTGTTCGCAACGATGCAGTCGCCCAACCCGACGGCGGTCAACAACGTCGAGACCCTGTCCAACGTCCCGGGGATCGTCGCGAACGGGGCCGACTGGTTCCGTGAGGAGGGGACCGTCGAGTCGCCCGGGACGATGGTGTTCACCGTCATCGGCGACGTGGCGAGCGCAGGGGTGTACGAGCTGGGAATGGGCACGCCGCTGCGGACCCTGGTCTGCGACATCGCCGGAGCGGCGGCGGAGGAGATCCTGGCGATCTACAGCGGCACGTCGAACACCGTCATCACCCCGGATCTGCTGGACCTGCCGATGGACTTCGACTCGTTCGCCGAGGCTGGGACCGGCATGGGCAGCGGCGGGTTCGTCGTCTACGACACGAGCCGCGACATCGTGCAGATCACCGCCGAGCTCGCGCGGTTTCTCGCCATCGAGTCCTGCGGGCAGTGCCTGGCCTGCAAGCTGGGGACGACTGAGATGTTCGAGCGCCTCGACCGGCTGGTGCGCGGCGAGGGCGACGCCGATGACATCAGCGAGATCCGCAAGCGCACCGAGACGGTCACCGACCTCAACCGCTGCTACCTGCCGGTGGGCGCGGCGCTGCTGATCCGCAGCACGCTCGATCGCTACGGGGAGGCGTTCCAGGCGCACATCGGCGTGGCGGCGCCGCGCGAGCGCGCGGTGACCGTGCCGAAGATCGTCGACATCGATCACGACACCGGCGAGGTCATCCTCGATCGCGACTACGTGCGCAAGCGTGCGGACTGGTCGTATGAGCCGGCGTGAGCGCTGGGCCTCGACGCGGGGTGCTCGACGCTCGGGCCTCGACGCTCGGGCCGTGAAGCGGGGGCTCGACGCTTCGTCGACGATCGCGGCGGTATACCGCCGGAATCGTCGAAGGTTGCCGCCGCGGCTCGGTTGGGTCGACGATCTCGGCGAGATGTCGCCGGAACCGTCGAAACATGGCGTCGCAGGCAGCGGCGCACGGGTCACACGTAGCGGTTGAGGATCACAAACGTCGTCGTGCGGACGGTCTCCGGCCA
>DATKBU010000158.1:0-2084 GCA_035513815.1 Egibacteraceae bacterium | reverse complement strand
CCCGAACTGCTCGGCGGTATCGGGGCGCACGACGAAGGCGTTCTGGTCCTGAGCCGGGGTGTACGACAGCGCGGTCAGGTCGTCGCCCTCGATCGCGTCGAGGAGCATCCGGTAGGTCTCCTCCGGATCGCCGCTGGCCGTTCCCCCGGTGAAGGTCAGCAGGCTGCCGATGTACTCGGGCATGAGGTCGATCGCGGCGCTGGTCAGCGCAGGGTAGGTCTGCTCTCGTGTCCCGATGCCGAGGTTGCGCTCGACGGTGTAGCCCTCGGCCTCGAGGGCCTGGGCGTAGATCTCGGCCATGAGCTGCGACTCGTAGAAGCCGGCAGAGCCGATGGTGATGGTCGGCAGCTCCGCGGCCGGGCTGCCCCCTGGCGACTCCGCGCCTGGACTTGCCTCGCCCCCACCCGGCTGGCAGGCGCTGATGACCAGCACGAGCACAGCCGCCCCGAGGGCGTGCGTGCGGTAAGTCCGCATTGGGTCCTCCTTGTCAGTACGATGAGCGCGAGGCGCTCTGGCTTCTCGGACAGTCTATCGCCAGCCCGGCGCAGACCCTCCCGGGCCATCCCTGCCCAATGAGGGATACGCGACCAGTGACAGCGCCGGTCAGGTCGCGCTGCTGTATTGCCGCTCCGAGGGCAGAGCAGCGGTCCGCAAGCCGGGGGATACTGCGCGGCGCTGAACGAGCGCGAACGCCAACTCGGTCGCGATCGACAGCGCGGTGACGAGCAACGCGCCGGCAAACACCTCCTCGTGGGCCCGCTGCGCGATGCCGTCGATGATGTAGCGGCCGAGGCCGCCGGTCGCGACCACCGCCCCCAGCGTCGCCGTCGCCACCACCTGCACCGCCGAGGTGCGGACGCCGGCCAGCACGACCGGAATCGCCAGCGGCAGCTCGACGCGCCACAGCAGCTGCGTTTCCCGCATCCCCATGCCGCGGCCCGCCTCGATGAGCTCGCGGTCGACTTCCTGGAGCCCGATGTACGCGTTCGTCACGATCGGCGGGATCGCGAGCGCGATCATCGCCAGCGCCGTCGCCACCTCGCCGACGTCGCGCCGCAGCCCGAATGCGACGAGCGGGGCCGACAGCAGCATGAAGGCGATGATCAGGATGGCGAGCGACGGCACCGCCCGCCCAATGTTCGACAGGTTCACCACGATCGCCGCGCCGCGCCCGGTGTGCCCGACCCACAGCCCAAGCGGCAGGGCGATCGCCACCGCCACGAGCAGCGGGACGCCGGAGAGCACCAGGTGTTCGATGAGGCGCGTCGGGATGCCGTCGCTGCCGCTCCAGTTCGCCGGATCCGTGAACCAGCCGGCGACCTCCGCCAGGAACTCCATCGCGTCAGGTGGCCGCCGCCCGACGGGCGGCCCACGGCGTGAGCCGGCGCTGGAGGAGGACGAACCCGCGGTCCGCGAGCACGGCCAGCGCCACCGCCCCAACCGACCCGACGAGCACCGCGGTGAAGAAGAAGCGAGCGAGGCCGATGTTCACGATGAGGTCACCCAGCCCGCCGAGACCGATGAGCGCGGTCACCGTGACGAGCCCGACGGTCGTGACGGTCGCGATCCGCAGGCCGGCGACGATCACCGGCAGCGCGATGGGCAGCTCGACGCGCCAGAGGCGCTGCCTGCTGGTGAATCCCATGCCGCGCGCCGCCTCAAGCACGTCGGGCGGCACGGCGTCGAAGCCGGCGAGGATATTGCGCACCAAGATGAGGATCGTGTAGCCGACAAGCGCGATCTCGGCGGTGAGCACGCTCTGAATGCCGGTGAAGGGGATCAGGAGCGCGAAGAGGGCCAGGCTCGGGATCGAGTACAGGATGCCGGCGAGGGCGACGACCGGACCTCGGAGCCGGCGCTGCCGGCGGATCGCAAGCGACAGCGCGAAACTGATGGCGAAGCCGATCGCGACGGCCAGTACGGTGAGGACGACGTGGTCGACAGTGCGTGCCCAGATGTCGTCGAGGTTGTCGACGATCCAGCCCCAGTCGACGAACGACCGGTCTTCCATCACGCCGAACCCACGGATGTGAGGGGCGCGCGAAGCACCTCGCTGATCGTCTCGACGCTAACCAGACCGATGA
>DATKBU010000157.1:0-2140 GCA_035513815.1 Egibacteraceae bacterium | reverse complement strand
CTCGGCGCCGTTGGGCGGCCTCTTCGCCGGTGCCGTGGCCGAGGCGTGGGGCACGCCGGTCGCCTTCCTGGTGGGCGCGGCGCTGTCGGCGCTCACGCTGGCGCTGGTGGCGTTCGGGCTGCGGCGCGCGAGCCGCCGCGGCGACCTCGGCGTGACGACCCTGGACAGCTCCTCGAAACGCCCCGAAGGGCACCCGGCGGCCGACGCGCAGCCCGCTTCAGCGGCGCGTTGAATGCGGAGGGAGCAGGACCTGCAGCTCCTCCAGTGCCGCGGCGACGCTCTTGCGCCGCCCTTCCGGCAGCGGCTCGAGCAGCTCGCGGGCGGCCTGGAGCAGATCGCGGCGCATCGCCCGCGCCCGACGGCGGCCGGTCGCGGTCAGCGCCAGCAGCACGGCTCGGCGGTCATTGGGATCCGCGCGCCGCTCGACCAGGTTGGCGTCGGCCAGGGTCGAGGCGAGGCGGGTGACGACCGGCGCGGTCACCAGCAGCCGCCGCGCCACCTCGGCCTGCGGCTGGGGACCCAGGGTGTCGATCATGCGCAGCACGTTGTACTGCTGGTAGGTCAGCTCGCTCCACGTCTTGCGGCGCCGGGCGTGGGCGAGGAGGTGGCGCATGACCGGCGCCACCGTCGCGATGAGGCTGGCCTCGAGGCTGGGGGTATCGTCGGCGACGGTGGTGGCGCGACGCGAGCGTGGGCCGGCGGAGGGGGCGGGCATCACCTTGGATCGTAGCAGCCCGGTTCGGCCTCGACTGACCCTGGCCCTGGTGTCGATTGCCCATGCCGCCATCCACGCGCAGTCGGCCCTGCTGCCGCTGATCTATCCGATCGTGATCGTGGAGTACGGGCTCGACGCGCGCGACATCGGCATCTTCATCGCCATCACCACCGCCGTCGGCGGGTCGATGCAGCTGGCGTACGGCTTCCTCACCCGCTACGTGGCGCGTCCCGCGCTGCTCGCCGGCGGGCAGCTGCTGTTCGGCGCCAGCCTCGTCGTCGGCGGGCTTTCGCAGTCCATCGGCCAGCTGCTGGCCGCCATCAGCGTGGCCCGCATCGGCGCGAGCCCGCAGCACCCGGTCGGCAACGCGCTGCTGTCCGACGCGTTCCCTCCGGAGCGGCGCGGCTTCGCCATCAGCGCCCATATCAGCGGCGGCAACGTGGGCACCATCCTGGTTCCCTTCGTGGGAGGCGCGCTGCTGTTGTCAGTGGGATGGCAGGCCACGTTGGCGCTGTTCGGCATCCCGGCGCTGATCATCGGTGTGCTGCTGGCGCTGCTGGTGCGCGAGGACCACGCCGCCTATCGGAAGCGGGCGCGCGCGTCGGGCTCGGTGTGGAGCCAGATGCGCCTCGTGGTCGGACGGCGTGACCTGCGGCTCATCCTGGCCGCCTCGCTGGTGGCGGCCGGCGGTCGCGGACTGGACATCGTGGCGCCGTTCATGGTGCTCTACCTGTCGGGGCCGCTGGGCTTCGGGCCCGAGACGGTGGGCCTGCTGTACGGGCTGCTGCTGGTGGGCGCCGTGATCGGGCCGATCATCGCCGGCGTCCTCTCGGACCGCCTCGGCCGCCGCCCGACCCTGGTGGCCTACTACCTGCTCTCCGCCGTCGGCATCCTCGCCTTCCTGGCCGCGGGAGCCAACCTGCTGCTGCTGGTGCCGCTGCTGCTTCCGTTCGGTACCGCCGTCTTCAGCGAGTCGCCGGTTCTCCAGGCGTACCTGGCCGACCGGGCCACCGGGCCGACGCGCGACGTCGCCTTCGCGGTGTACTTCACCTTCGCATTCGGGATCGGCGCCTTCTGGGCGTTCGTGATCGGCTTCGTGGCCGCGGAGTTCGGATATCCGCTGGCCTTCACCGTGATGGCCGGCTCCTACCTCGCCGCCGCCGTGTTGCTGGTCGCCGTGCGGGAGTCGGTGCCGGAGCGGGTCAGCAGATAGGCACGCCGTCGCAGATCTCGTCGATGCGCTCGTCGAGGCCCTCGATCCGCTCCAGGATCTCGTCCAGGCGGTCGAGGACCCGGCGGTCCGCCGGCGGCGACGGATCGCCCTCACCGTCCGCGCCGGTGGTCTCCAGCAAGTCGC
The DNA here is from genome assembly GCA_035513815.1 of Egibacteraceae bacterium. GTDB lineage: Bacteria > Actinomycetota > Nitriliruptoria > Euzebyales > Egibacteraceae > DATKBU01. Next base: position 68 of record DATKBU010000157.1, on the reverse strand, counting down.
GGATGTCGACCTCCAGCGCGTTGAGCGCGCGCTGGAGCTCCTGCGCGGAGACGCCCGGCTCGATGGTG
>DATKBU010000156.1:0-4906 GCA_035513815.1 Egibacteraceae bacterium | reverse complement strand
CGACGATGTCGCTGACGATGTCCGCATCGACGCCGTCGTCGGGACCGGCGCATCCGGAGGCGAAGCCGTCCGCGTCGGGTGTGGGCAGCGTGATCACGACGCCCCCGGCGACGCCTTCGGCGCCGGTGTGGATGTGGGCAGCCGCGGCAACCTCGTCGAGGTCGACGCTCAGATCAACGCAGACCTGAGCCGCCGTCGCATCTGCGACGACGAACGCGACCCCGGCGCCGTCGGCCTGACCGGGACCCGGGACCTCCTTGTCGCCGGTCAGCGCTGCGCTCAGCAGCGGGCAGGCATCGGCGGTCGTCAGCGCCTCGCGCGCCTCCTGCTCGAGTTCGTCGGAGATGGCAGCGCTGCCCCCCGCGACATGCAGAGACTCGAACCCACAGTCGGCGAGCGACTCCAGGTGCGCGCCGGTCTCAGGCGGCATCGCCAGGTCAGTGAGCAGGATCGGCGAGGGCCCGATGTAATCGAGGCCGGCGTGCGGGCCGAGCGTGAGGGCGTCGGGGAAGTCGCGCCCCGTAGCCAGGTTGACGTGCTCCTGGCTGAACCCGAGCTCGTCGACGGCCATGTCGGCGAACGCCACAGCCGTCCCGAAGCGGTTCGGGCCGGACACGCGCCGGACATTGTCGGCGTCGCCGACGACGCCCTCAAGCTCGGTCTCGACGCCAGCCGACACCGCGACCGTTCCGCCCGCGATGATGACCTGCTCGATTTCGAGGTCGTCGAGCGCATCGGCTGTGGCGTCCGGAAGCTCGTCCTGCCAAGTGAGCAGGAGCGGGAAGTTGTTGGAGGTCGAAAGCGCGCCGGCAACCAGCGCGTCGGGGAAGTTCTCTGCGCTGGCGACGATGGCGGTGGCCATCCCGTCCAGCTCGCCGACATCAGCGGGGTCGTACGCCGTGGCCACCGCCGCTGCGGTGTCAATGCGCGTCGCGCCTCCGCGTCGGTCGACGGTGTAGCCCATGTCCTCGAGGTCCTCCTCGACCTCGGCGCTGATCGCCGCGGTTCCGCCGAGGATCACGATCTCGATGTCGGCCGGGTCACCCCAGTGGTCCAGCGCAAGCTGGAGATTCGGGTGAACGAAGTCCGTCGGCGTCAGCAGGATCGGCGCCAGCTCCTGTCCGGCGGCGTAGCTGCCGGCCAGAGCATCGGGGTAGTCATCACCCCGGGCGAGCACGACCGTGCCAGTCTCATATTGGGCGGCGAAGTCAGTAGGGTCACCGGAGATCAGGCGCGCGGTGTCCTCGCGGCCCGTGCCGGCGAAGCGGATCGAAGGGATCAGATCATCGCCGTCGCTGACCTGGATCGTGCCGAGTTCCTCGTCTTCCGCGTCCGTGACATCGACATCGTCGGCGCTTGCGATGCCGGCGAGCGGCGCCACCGCCAGCAGCAGCGCGGCAGCCGCGAGCAGCGCGAGCCGCCGCAGCGCAGACGCGCCAATCAGACTATTGACTACGGTCATGAAGTGGCCTCCTAGGAGCCTGGAGAGAAACCCGTGATCCGGCTTGGATCGATCGGGCCCTTTGTCCCGTACATGCGCAGAGCCGGGCCGCCGTGACGGCACCGGTGCTTCCCCTATCCGCTTTGCGCGGACGCCAAACAGCTTTTCTCTAGGACGATCTGGATGGGCGTGATGTTACGCGCACCGCCGCGATTCCTTCGACGCGCGCCCGTTCAGCCCGTTCAGCCCTTGACGGGAGGCGGAACGAGTCGCAGACCCACCTCCGCGAGCTGCTCGGCATCGACGGCGCCGGGCGCACCGGTCATCGGATCGGAGCCGCTCTGCGTCTTGGGGAACGGGATCACGTCGCGCAGCGATTGACCGCCCGCCATCAGCATCACGAGGCGGTCGAGACCCGGCGCGAAGCCGCCGTGCGGAGGGGTGCCGAAGGAAAGCCCTCTGAGGAAGAAGCCGAATCGCTCCTCGGCCTCCTGCGGACCGATGCCCAGAACGGCGAAGACGCGCTCCTGCATGTCCCGCCGGTGGATTCGGATGGAGCCACTCCCCAGCTCGACCCCGTTGAGGACGACGTCGTAGGCCCTTGCCAGAGCCTCGCCCGGCGCGTCTTCCAGCCGTGCCAGCGATTCATCAGTCGGCAGTGTGAAGGGGTGGTGCAGCGCGCCCCACCTTCCAGCCTGCTCATCCCATTCGAACATCGGCGGCTCAGTGATCCATAGGAAGCGCCAATCGCCGTCCGCCACGAGCCCGCGGTCCCTCGCCAAAGCGATCCGCAGCGCGCCCATAAGCTCCTGAGCAAAGCGTGTCGGCCCTGCGGCGAAGAACAGAGCGTCGCCGGCCTCGGCCTGCGTCGCGCCGAGCAGCTCGGTGACCTCGGCGTCGCTCATGAACTTCGCCAGCGGGCTGCGCAGCGCCGCGGATTCCTCCACCATCGCCCATGCGAGCCCTTTGGCGCCCCGCCGCTTGGCGAACTCAGTCCATTCGTCCAGCTGCTTGCGGGTGAGATCGGCGCCGCCGGGGAGCCGCACCGCGATGACCGCTCCACCGGCGTCGAGCGCAGCTTTGAAGACGCCGACATCAGTCTTGGCGAAGACCTCGCCAAGGTCGATGAGCTCCATGCCGAACCTCGTATCCGGCTTGTCGGAGCCGTAGCGGCGCAGCGCCTCGTCGTAGGTCATTCGCGGGAAGGGAGTCGGGATCTGCACGCCGAGGACCTCATGCCACAGCCTCGTCAGCAGCCCTTCCATCAGCGAGTAGATGTCCTCCTCGTCGACGAAGCTGGCCTCAAGATCCAGCTGCGTGAATTCGGGCTGGCGATCAGCGCGCAGGTCTTCATCGCGAAAGCAGCGCGCGATCTGGTAGTAGCGCTCGACGCCGGCGACCATCAGCAGCTGCTTGAACAGCTGGGGTGACTGCGGCAGCGCGTACATCTCTCCCGGCTGCAGCCGGGACGGAACCAGGAAATCGCGCGCGCCCTCCGGGGTGGACTTGGTCAGGATGGGCGTCTCGATGTCCAGGAACCCGTGCTCTTCCATGTAGCGGCGGATCACGCCGGTTATCTGGGAGCGAAGCTGGAGCGCGCGGGCGACCGACGGCCGGCGCATGTCCAGATAGCGATACGTCAGGCGCAGGTTCTCGTCGGCCTCGATCCGATCCTCGATAGGAAACGGCGGTGTCTCAGCTGCGGACAGGATCTCCAGGTTTGACGCGGCCACCTCGACCTCGCCGGTGTCCAGCGAGGGGTTGGCCATGCCCTCCGGGCGCACACGCACCGCCCCGGCGACCCGCACGACGTACTCGCTGCGCACATCGTGAGCAGCCTCAAGCGCCGCCCCGGCCGAGGGATCCGCGACGACCTGCACGACGCCGGAGCGGTCACGCAGATCGATGAACGCGACTCCGCCGTGATCCCGCTGGCGCGCCACCCAGCCGGCCAGCGTCACCTGCTCGCCGTCATGCTCGCGCCGCAGCGTGCCGGCGCCGTGGGTGCGAAGCGCTCCGTAGGGGGTCACCGCGTCAGTCCTGTCGTTAGTGGAATGCGGCCGGTTCGGCGGCAATGGTGCTCGAGGCAACTCGCGTGAGGCTAATGCGCTGGGTGACTATCGGCCAGCGCCCGCGCCCGGCAGACTGCGCGGATGCTGCCACTTCTGCGGGCCACCCACCTTCAGCCGTCGCTTGCCGTCACCGTGATCGCCACGGCGCTCGCCCTGTCAGCTGGCCAGCGCTGGAGCGCGCTGTGGGTCGCGGCGGCCGTCTTGGCGGGCCAGTTCTCCGTCGGGTGGGCGAACGACTGGCTCGACGCCGAGCGCGATCGCCTGGCACAGCGGTCGGACAAGCCCACGGTGACAGGGCAGGTGCAGCCGGCGACGCTGCGCCGCGCCGCGCTGCTGGCGCTGGCCGCCGCGGCTGTGCTATCGGTGGCGTCGGGGGCGGCCGCTGCCGCGGCGCATCTGACGGCAGTGGGACTGGCGTGGTCGTACAACGCGTGGCTCAAGCACACGGTGCTCAGCGTCGCGGCGTGGGCAGCTGCGTTCGCGCTCCTGCCGGCGTTCGTGACGCTCGGGGCGCCCCGCGGCGGCTGGCCGGCTTGGTGGGCCCTTGCGGCCGGCGGTCTGCTCGGCGCCGGGGCCCACTTCGCGAACGCGCTGCCCGATCTGGACGACGACGCGGTCACCGGCGTGACCGGCCTGCCGCAGCGCCTCGGCTCTGGCCGGTCGTTGGCGCTGGCGGTCGTGCTGCTGACCGCGGGCGCACTCGTGGCAGCGGTTGGCCCTGAGGGGAGCCCTGGCGCGGCCGCGCTCACCGCGCTGACGGCGGGCATCGCCCTTGCGGCCGGCGTGGGGATCGCGGGCCTGATGGGACATCGGCGCCTCGGCTTCCAGCTGACGATGGGCGTGGCCGGCATCGCCGTGCTCGCCTTCATCGCGAGCGGGACATCGCTGCGGCCCTGAAGCAGCCGGCCCGGAAGTGACCGGCCCTTGACTCGGCGGCCCAGATCCCCCCACGCTCGCCTGACCCCGCCGCGCCGCCGCGCGCGCTTGCGTCGACGCTTACAGCGAGATGTCGCCGGAAACGTCGACGCAAGCTGGAGCCCCGGCGATCTGTCGACGGAAACGGCGAATATTCGCCGGGATCGGCGGGGAATCACCCAGCGGCCGACGAACGATCACCGGCGGCCGACGAGGAATGAGCGACCCGCCGAGGCCAGCGCCGCCGATCGGCGGGGAATCAGCCAGCGGCCGAGGCCAGCGCCTCCGAAACCTCGGCGACGAGCTCATCCTGCGCGATCTCCCGTTGATCGCCGCTGCCCAGATCCTTGAGCGTGACCGCGCCGCGCTCGGCCTCGGCGGGTCCCAGGATCAGAGCCCAGCGCGCGCCCGAGCGGTCGGCGACCTTCAGCTGCGCCTTCAGGCTGCGCGCATCAAACGCCAGGTCGGCGGCGACCCC
>DATKBU010000155.1:0-2300 GCA_035513815.1 Egibacteraceae bacterium | reverse complement strand
GAACCCGTCGGCGCCAGCCGCCGCCAGCGCCTGCCAGAGCGCCGCCTCGGAGCGTCGGCCCGCGACATCCAGGTTCTCGCGGACGCTGCCGTGGAACAGGAACACGTCCTGCGTCACGTAGCCGACCCGAATGCTGTGTTGCGCCGCGTCGAGCGGCCGATTGTCGGCGTCGCGGTACACGACACGCCCGGCTGACGGCGGCAGGAGACCGGCGACCACATTGGCCAGCGTGGTCTTGCCGCTCCCGGACGGACCGCGCAGCGCCAGCGGACGGCCGACCGCACTCGAGGCGGTCACGTCGCGGAGAATCTCGCGACCGGCAATGCCGTAGCCGACGCCCTCGATCTCGACCGCCGTCAGGCCGGTGTCGATCGGCTGCCGGCTGACTTCGCCGGGCGTATCGAGCAGGCGGCGCACCGGGAGCAGGCAGCCGGCGAAGCGGGACAGATTGCCGAGCAGCGCGATCGCGCCGTTCACCTGCGTGGTGGCGCGCGCGCCAATCGCGCCGATCCCCGCCAGCAGCTGCAGCGAGGCGGCGCTCGACGTTCCGCTCACGACGTGCCACACATAGAACGCCACCAGCGCGGCCACGACGAGCACCGCATTGAAGTTGCCGACGACAGCCTGGCACCAGCCGATGGCGACCTCCAGGGCGGCCAGCTCACGCTGGGTGCGCAGCCCGGACCGGATGTAGGCGGGAATGTCGCCGGACACCTTGATGTGCAACAGGCTGTTCAGCCGCTCGCTCACGTCGGCGGCGAAGTCCTGCCGGGCCGCGGTCTGACGCCTGGACAAGCGCGACATCACCGCGAAGGTCCACCGCAGGAGCAGCGCGCACGGAAGCCCGATGCCCGCCAGCGCCAGCGTGAGGCGCCAGTCGACGAGCACCGCGACGGCCCCGAGAATCAGGGCGCCGAGCGCGAAGAACACCGCCTGCACGGCCGACGTCAGGTAGCGGGTCACCAGCGTGGCCTCTTCGGTCACCGCCGCCAGCGCGCTGCCCGTGCGCATGCCGCGCAGCGATTCCCACTGGCCGAGGAGCAGCGCGGAGACGGCGCGCTCCTGGATCCGGCGGCGTACGTGGGCGACCATCGCGGCGTCGAGCGCCAGAATCGCTGCATAGACGAGAATCTTGGCCGAGAAGAGCACGATGACGAGCCCGAGCACGCTGTTGTCGCCGGTCGCCCCACGCAGCCGCAACCACTGGAGTGGCAGCGCCACCACCGGGCTCGTGTTCTGATCGAGCTGGCCCGTCAGCAGGCCGACGAGGAGGATGATGCCCAGACCGTCGAAGGCCGCGTTGACGACCGTCAGCAGGCAGTACAAGGCGAGGACCGCCGCCGACCGGCGGCCCAGCAGCCCGGTGCGGCGGACGACGTGCCAGGCGTCGCCCAGACGGAGATCGCTCAGCATCGGGCCAGCTCGGAAATGAAGGCGTGCCAGTGCCGCGCCCAGTGGGAGTCCACCCAGGCATACGTGCGGCAGAACCGCGCTACGACGTCCGCCCGCCGTGGCGCGTGGACCCAGCCGGACGGATCGGCTTTGACGCGCTCGATTTCGGCAATCAGGCTGTCGGTCCGGCGGTGAACGATCCCGACCGCCTCCAGCTCGGCGAAGATGCCGCGGGCGCGGTCCGTCTCGCTGTTGAACAGGCGTGTCCACAGCACCATGTTGGGGATGCCTGCCGTCAGGCATTCCAGCAGGCCGGTGCCCGGCTGGTCCCACACGACGACGTGACACTGCCGCAGCAGTTCCGGTGTCAATCCCTTGTCCAGCGTGGATGCCAGCCGGTACGTCTCGCCAGCACGCTGGTCCAGGTCGCGCGACGTGTCGGCGAGCAACCCGGTCGTGACGCGATTGTACGGCTTGTGCAGGACCCTCAGGCCCGCCCGCTGCATCTCCACGACGCATCGGCGAAGGTCGGCCGCGAAGGCCTGCACGTGGTTGACCGTGGCGTGCGATCCACTCGGCGCGGGCGGAAACGGGTACACCTTGTTGGGCATGTACAGGACGTCGTACGGCCGCTCGGGGCGCGCCCGGTCGGTGTCGCTCAACAGCGTGGCCCACTGCCGCCGGCGAGCAGACAGCCACGGCGCCGGCAACGGTACCGCCGCCTGGCGCTGGATCGCCGGGTGCTCCGGAAGGGGGGTCCAGCCCCAGGTGATGAAGCGATCGCAGCAGGCATACTCCCCTTCGATGGCCCCCGTGTGTTCGTCGCTGTAGCCGTAGTGACCGCCGTGCTGCAGGCCGATGACCTCGATGTCGAGGGTGCGCGCGGCGGCCACCAGACATGCCGCCTG
>DATKBU010000154.1:0-10697 GCA_035513815.1 Egibacteraceae bacterium | reverse complement strand
CGGCGGCCAAGGCCGCGGCGCGGCTGCTGGCGGGCGAAGCGGCGTCCTCAGAGGTGGACATCGCGCTGCCAGAGCCGTTCCAGGGCCGCGAGCGCATCCCCTTCGCGATCGAGCGGGCCGAGACGGACGCCGATCGCACCTGGGCGGAAGCCGTGGTCGTCAAGGATGCCGGCGACGACCCGGACGTCACCGACGGCGCACATCTGACCGTGCGGCTGGCCTGGGCGGAAGAGCCTGGAGTGTCCTTCCGCGCCGGCGACGGCGTGGGAACAGTCACCAAGCCTGGCTTGGGCCTGGACGTCGGCGGGCCAGCGATCAACGCGGTGCCGCGCACAATGATCGCCGCGTCCATCGGCGAGGAGATCGACCCCCAGGAGCGGGGCGTGATCTGCACCATCAGCGTGCCCGGCGGGGAGGCGATGGCGCGCAAGACCACCAATGGCCGGCTCGGCATCGTGGGCGGGATCTCGATCCTCGGCACCACCGGCGTGGTCAGGCCATTCTCGACCGCCTCGTGGCTGGCTTCTGTCGAGCAGGCCGTCGATGTGCTTGCCGCTCAGGACATCCTCCCGCTCATCCTGTGCACCGGCGGGCGCACCGAGCGGGCCGCCCGCTGGCTGCTGCCGGATCTCGATGAGGTCAGCTTCGTGGAGGTCGGCGACTTCACCGGCGCCGCGCTGCGCCGCGCCGCTGAGCGGGGCCTGCCGCGGGCCGTCTTCGTCGGGATGGCCGGCAAGCTGGCGAAGCTGGCGGCGGGCGTGATGATGACCCACTACACCCGCTCGAGGGTGGACCCCTCAGTGCTGGGCGACGTGACGCGCGAGTCTGGCGGCGATGAGGCGCTCGTGGCCGCGGTGCGCAAGGCCAACACGGCCCGACACGCCTACGAGCTGTGGCGCGAGAAGGGCTTGGAGCGCACCGCCGCCGACGCGCTGTGCCTGCGGGTCAGCCGCAACCTCACCCGGTTCAGCGACGGCGCCGTGTCGGTGGCCGTGGTCATGGTGGACTTCGACTCCCTGGAGCTGATCGGCTCGAGCATGGACTGGGGCCGGCGGACCGGATCTCGAGGAGGCGACGATCTATGGTGAGGTCGGCGATCTCGGTTGTCGGCTTCGACGCCCGGCCGTTCGGCGAGGAGGCGCTCGCGGCGCTCGCAGCCGCGCGCGTCGTCGTCGGCAGCGAGCGCCGCCTCGACGCCATCCGGCATCTGCTGCCGCCCGTCGCGCGGAGCGCGGCCATGACAGGCGACATCGAGCTCGCCCTTGATGAGCTAGCCGCGGCCGAGGGACCCGGAGTCATCCTGGCGTCCGGCGATCCGGGGTTCTTCGGCATCGTCCGGCGGGCCGTCGCGCGCTTCGGGCGGGAATCCGTGCAGGTCATCCCGGCGGTGTCCTCGGTCTCGGCGGCCTTCGCGCGCGCCGCAGTGAGCTGGGACGATGCGATCGTCGTCTCCGCTCACGGCCGCGACCCACGGCAGGCGGTCAACGTCGCGCTGCGCCATCCCAAAGTCGCGGTGCTGACGATGCCGGGCTTCGGCCCAGCCGAGCTCGCCCAAGCGCTGGCTGGGCTTCCCAGGCGGCTGGTGGTCGCCGAGCTGCTGGGCGGTCCCGGCGAGCGCGTGACCTCGGGCGCGCCGGAGGAGATCGCCGCGCGCGATGACTGGGCGGACCCCAACGTTGTGCTGGTGCTCGACGAATCGCAGACCAGCGAGCGGGGCTGGGCCTGGCCGCAGCGCACCAGCGCGGAGTCCTGGGGGCTCGCCGACTCGGCGTTCGATCACCGCGACGGGATGATCACGAAGTCCGAGGTCCGGTCGGTCATCCTGGCCCGCCTCGGCCCAGGTCCGGGCGATCTCATCTGGGACGTCGGCGCCGGCAGCGGCTCCGTCGCGGTGGAGGCCGCGCGCCTCGGCGCCGCCGCGACCGCCGTGGACGCGGACGCGGACCAGTGCGCCCGGATCGCAGCCAATGCCTCGCGCCATCAAGTCCCCGTCGAGGTGGTCCACGGCAAGGCTCCCGACGCCCTCGCCGGACTGCGGGATCCTGATGCGATCTTCGTCGGCGGGGGCGGGCATCTGCTCACCGAGATCCTGCGCGTGTGCGCCGAGCGGGCCCGCCGCGCGGTTGTCGTCGCGCTCGCCGCCATCGAGCGGGTTCCCGTCGCTCAGCGCGCGCTGGAGGAAGCGGGATACTCCGCCGACGCGGCGATGATCCAGGTGTCGCGTGTGGCGCCGCTCGGCGACGGGCATCGGCTCGCGGCCGGCAATCCCGTGTTCGTGGTCGAGGGGAGGCGCCCGTGACGGGCGGGGGCGCCGCGGAGCGGCGAGCCGGGATCACGCTGATCACCGCTACCGCGAACGGTCGCCGCCATGCCCAGCACGCGGCGACGGCGCTCGAGGGCTCGGCGCTGGCCGATTCGCGCCCGGCTGAGGCCGTGGCGACGGCCTGGCGGTCCAGCGAGGCGATGGTGCTGTTCATGGCCGCAGGCGCGGCGGTGCGCCTGATCGCGCCGCATCTGGGCGACAAGCGCACCGACCCGGCGGTGGTTGCCGTCGATGACGCGGCGAGCTATGCGATCGCCCTCGCCGGCGGCCACCACGGCGCCAACGATCTCGCGCGGCGCGTGGCCGACGCCCTCGGCGCGGAGGCTGTCGTGACCACCGCGAGCGAGGTGATGGGCGCGCCGGCGCTCGACCACCTGGGGCAGCGGTTCGGCCTGCGCGTCGACCCCGACTGCGCGGATCTGGCCGCGGTGGGCGCGGCGCTGGTCGGCGGCGAGACGGTGCATCTGTGGCGCTCGCGGGCCTGGCCGACAGGCCCGCTGCCCGCGACCGTCGAGCTGGCGCAGCGCCCGACCGCCCCGGGGATCGTCATCACCGACGAGCTGATCGATCCGCCGCGACCCAGTGTCCTGTACCGCCCCCGATCGCTGAGGGTGGGCGTCGGCTCGTCGAGTGGCGTGTCGGCGGAGGAAATCGGCGAGCTCATCGACGCCGCGCTCGCGCAGGCGGACCTGTCGCCCGGAAGCGTCGCCGCGGTGGCGACCGTCCAGGCCAAGGCCGGCGAGCGAGGGATCCTCGAGGCCGCCGCCGCACGAGGCTGGCCGATCGTCGTGCATTCCGCCGAGACGCTGGCGGGCATCGGCGTCCCGAATCCGTCGCAGATCGTCGCCGACTCGGTGGGCACCCCCAGCGTCGCCGAGGCGGCCGCCCTGGCGGAGGGCGGCGAGCTGATCGTGGCCAAGCGCAAATCGGCCAACGCCACCGTTGCGATCGCGCGCAGTCCCGTCCGCGGCCGCCTCGCGCTGGTCTCGACCGGCCCCGGAGATGCAGCGCTGGTCCCGCCGATGGCCCGTGACGCGCTGGCGGCCGCCGAGGTTGTGATCGGCTTAGATCAGTACGTCGAGCGGGTGCGCGGCTGGGTCCGCCCTGGCAGCGAGATTCTGTCCAGCCCGATCGGAGACGAGGTCGCGCGCGCGGAGTCGGCAGTGGCTGCGGCGCGCGCCGGACGCAGTGTCGCGCTGCTCTCCGGAGGGGATGTCGGGGTCTACGCCATGGCCTCGCCGGCGCTGGAGCGGCTGGGTGATGGCGCCCCAGATCCTGACGTGGTGGTGGTGCCCGGCGTGACCGCGGCCACTGCCGCGGCCGCGGTGCTGGGCTCGCCGCTGGGCCATGACCATTGCGCCATCTCGCTGTCGGACCTGCTGACGCCATGGGCTGTCATCCGGCGCCGGCTGAAAGCCGCAGCCGAGGGCGATTTCGTGGTGAGCCTGTACAACCCGCGCAGCGCAGGCCGCGCATGGCAGCTGGACGAGGCCCGTCTGCTCCTGGGCGAGCACCGCAAGCCCGACACGCCCGTCGGCGTGGTGACTGATGCGTTCCGTCCGGGGCAGCAGGTGACCCTGACGACCCTGGGCGACTTGGATCCGCAGATCGTCGGCATGCGCACCATCGTGGTGATCGGCAACTCGCAGACGCGCATGACGGGCGGTCGGATGATCACCCCTCGGGGATACGAATGAGCGCGCTGCCTGCCTTCACGGTCACTGCCGGCTGCGTCGGCTGCGGCGCGTGCCTGCGGACCTGCCCCGAACACGCGATCCGCCCGGCCGCCCGCGGAGGTTCCGCTCCGCTGGTCGTGATCGCTGCGGCCTGCACCGGGTGCGCCGAATGCGCCGAGGTCTGTCCGGTTGAGGCGTGCGAGCCTGTGGGGGGATGGGCGTGACGCGAATCGCGCATCCCATCGAGACGGAGTCATACCGACGGCTGCGCGAGCTGGTGGACCTGTCGGGCCTGCCGCCGTTGTCGCGGGCTGTGACCGAGCGCGTGATCCACGCCAGCGCCGATCTTGACTACGCCGAGGATCTTGTGCTCGCGGAGCCGGCGCTGGAGGCGGGCGCCGCCGCGCTGGCTGCCGGCAGGCCGATCGTCGTGGACGCCCAGATGGTGGCGGCGGGCATCACAGGCGCTGAGACTCTGTGCGCCCTCGGAGACCCGGCGGTCTCGGAGGGCGCCGCGAACGGGCTGACGCGCAGCGCCGCAGCGATGCGCTTGGCCGCCCGCGCGGTCGGGCCGGGGGCGCTGTACGTGATCGGCTGCGCTCCCACCGCGCTGTTCGAGCTGTTGGACCTGTGCGCCGGCGTCGTCGGCGGGATCGACCCGCAGCCGTCGCTGATCATCGGCCTGCCGGTGGGCTTCGTCGGCGCGGCCGAGTCCAAGCACGCGCTGCGTGAGACCGGGATCGCCGCGGTCAGCAACCGCAGCCGAAAGGGAGGCTCCGCAGCCGCCGCGGCAGCCCTGAATGCCCTGCTGTACGCCGAGGAGGCCGGGCGATGACGCGGCCGGCTCTTCTCCTGGTGGGCCACGGAACCCGCAGCGCCTCGGGCGCTGCGGAGTGCTTCGCGCTTGCCGACCGCGTCCGCGCCCTGGATCCGGACCTCGCGGTCGGCGCCGGGTTCATCGAGCTGTCACCTCCGCCGATCTCCGTGGCGGTGGGCGACCTCGCGGCCGAAGGCCATCAGCGGATCGTCGTGGTCCCGCTGGTGCTGCTCGGGGCTGCCCACGCCAAGAGCGACGTTCCCGCCAGCATCGCCCGCGCACGCAGGGAGTTCCCCGGCATCAACTTCGCCTACAGCCGGCAGCTGGGCATCCACCCCGATCTGCTCGCCGTCGTGGACGAGCGGCTGGAGGCGACCGTGCCGGCGGAGGCGCGCGCCGACACCGCCGTGCTCCTGGTGGGACGCGGCTCCAGCGACCCCGACGCGAACGCCGACCTGCACAAGGTGGCGCGCCTGCTCTGGGAGGGCCGTGACTACCCACTGGTCGAGGCGGCGTTCGTGGGAATCACCGGACCGAGGGTTCCTGAGGCGCTCGAGCGCTGCCGGGCGCTGGGCGCCCGGCGCATCGCCGTCGTGCCCTACTTCCTGTTCACCGGCGTGCTCGAGGAGCGCATCCGCGAGCAGGCTGCGGCATTCGCGCGCGCCCACACGGACATCGACGTGGCCGTGACCCGCTACCTGGGACCTGACGACCGCGTCGCCGGCCTCGCCCTGGAGCGCTACGCCGAGGCGCTGCGCGGCGACGCCCGCATGAGCTGCGACCTGTGCGTGCACCGGGTCGCGCTGCCGGGCTTCGCGCATCACGTCGGCTCGCCGCAGACGCAGCACCAGCACCCGCACGACCCCGCCACGCACGCCCATGGCTGAGCGGATCCTGGTGCTCGGCGGGACACGCTCCGGAAAGAGCGCAGTCGCGGAGCGCCTCGTCGCCTCCGCTGCGGCCGTCCGCTACGTCGCGACCGTCGCCGCCGGCGACGCCGACGCCGAGATGCGCCAGCGCATCGGCGCGCATCGCGCGCGCCGTCCCGCGGCCTGGGAGACGGTGGAGACTCCCCGCCTTGCCTGGGCCGTGGAATCCGCGCCCGCAGGGTCGGCGGTTCTCATCGACGCGCTCGGACCCTGGCTGGCCGAGCGGATGGCGCAGCTGCAGGTCTGGACCGACGACGCAGTGGCCGCGTGGGACGATGCAGCGTCGGCGGGGCGGGCGGTGATCCTTGCGGAGGCGGCGGCGATGTGGAAGGCGGCGGCGGCGCACGACGGGGGACCGGTCGTCGTCGTCGCCGACGAGTCGGGCCTGGGCGTGACCGCGCTCGGCGCCGGCCCCCGTCGCTGGGTCGACCTCTCCGGCGAGGTCGCCCAGCGGCTGGCGACCGACGCGGACCGCGTGCTGCTCGTGGTGGCGGGCAGGCCGCTGCAGCTGCCTGCGGCGCCGGAGGAAGCCCTCGACGCCGATGCCACCCTGCGCTCGCACGGCGACGTGATGGTCCCCGCGGGCGCGCTCGACTTCGCCGTCAACATCCATGGCGACAGCCCGCCGCCGCACATTCGCGAGGCCATCGAATCAGCCGCCGAGAGCCGGGGCCGCTATCCCGACCAGGCGCCGGCCCGCGCCGCGATCGCCCGCCGGCACGGGCGCGAGGTCGGCGAGGTCTGCGTGACGGCGGGCGCGGCGGAGGCGCTGTGGCTGGTTGCCGCCGCGGTGCGTGCCCGCCGCGCCGTCGTCGTGCATCCCACGTTCACCGAGCCGGACGCGGCGCTGCGGCACGCGGGGATCATCCCGCGGCACGTCCTTCGCCGCGCCGAGGACAGCTGGGGGCTGAATCCATCCGCCATCCCGGCCGACGCCGATCTGGTCGTGCTGGGGAATCCGAATAACCCGACGGGCGCCCTCGACCCCGCGGATGCGGTCGCAGCTGTGTGCCGGCCCGGGCGGGTCACCGTGGTGGATGAGGCATTCATGGATTTCGTTGAGGATCCTGCCGCGAGCCTGGCGGCGCGCCGCGACCTGCCGGGGCTGGCGGTCGTGCGCAGCGTCACGAAGCTGTGGGGCCTGGCGGGGGTCCGGGCCGGCTACCTGCTGGCGCCGCCCGGGCTCGTCGCCCGGTGCGCCGCGGGTCGCCAGCCTTGGAGCGTCGGGGGTGATGCGCTTGCCGCACTCGAGGCCTGCATGAGCGACGAGCGCTACCGGGCGCGCACCGCCGCGGCGATCTCCGAGGCGCGGCGTCAGCTGCACCGGCGCCTGACCGGCCTCGACGGCGTGCAGGTCTGGGACGGCGCCGCCAACTTCCTGCTCGTCCAGAGTCCGGGACGCAACGGGGTGCCCGCGCAGCTGCTCGAACGCGGCATCGCGGTGCGCCCGTCGACGTTCCCCGGTCTCGGCGGGGACTTCATGCGCATCGCCGTGCGCAGCCCTGATATGAACGCTCGGCTGGTCAGCGAGCTGACCGCCGTCCTCGAGGAGACCGGATGAGCATCGAGCATCGCGTCAGCCAGCTCGTCGAGGAGGTCGCCGAGGTCGACACGGTGATCGCCGCGGCCGCGCGCCGTCGCCATCAAGGGCTGTTGAAGCCGCCTGGGAGCTTGGGCGCGCTCGAGGAGCTGTCCGTGACGCTGGCCGCGATCGCCGGCATCAATCCGCCGCCCCCGCCGAGCCAGCCTGCGGTCATCATCGCCGCGGGGGACCACGGCGTGCACGCGCAGGGGGTCACCCCGTGGCCGCAGTCCATCACCGCCACGATGGTGGAGATGTTCTGCGCGGGAAAAGCCGCGGTGAACGCGATCGCGGCGGCCGTCGGCGCGCAGATCAGCGTCCTCGACGTCGGTGTCGCGAATCCGGTGGCGGACCACCCGCTGCTGCGCAAGGCGCGCGTGCGGTCGGGGACCGCAGATCTGACCCAGGGTCCGGCGATGACCACCGACGAGGCGGCGCAGGCGCTCCTCGCCGGCGCCGGGCTCGCCGAGGAGCTGGTCGGCGCCGGGGTCGACTTGTTCGTGCCCGGCGACATGGGCATCGCCAACACCACCGCGTCCGCATGCCTTATCGCTGCGTTTACGGGCCGCGAGGCCGCTGAGGTGACCGGCAGGGGAGCGGGCATCGATGACGCGACGCTGCGGCGCAAGATCGAGGTTGTCCGGGCCGCGGTGGAGCGGCACTTCACGAGCGAGCGAGGCATCGCGGCCGCCGGCGATCCCCTGTCGGCGCTGGCCGCCGTCGGCGGACTGGAGCATGCGGCGCTCGTCGGAGTCATTCTGTCCGCGGCGGCCGACGGACTGCCGGTGGTCCTCGACGGGGTGACCGCTGGCGCCGCCGCCTTGGTCGCTGTCGCCCTTTGCCCGGCGGCCTCGGGCTATCTCGTCGCGGGTCATCGCTCGGCCGAGCCGGGCGCCAGCGCGGCGCTGGAGCATCTCAAGCTCGATCCCGTGATCGATCTGGGACTGCGACTCGGCGAGGGAACCGGCGGCCTGCTGGCGGTTCCGATCGTCCAGGCATCGGCTCGTGCGCTGGGTGAGATGGGCGCGCTGGCCGATGTTGTTGCGGGAGTCGGCGTCGAGCCAGACGGGGCCTGAGGCGGCTTGCTCGACGCCATCCGGTTTCTCACCGTCCTGCCCCGGACCCGCCGGGGGCGCACGGGCGCGCCAGGCCCGGGCTCGCTCGTCGCGTTCCCGCTGGTAGGGCTGGTGGTGGGCGCATTCTGGTGGGCCACCGCCGCCGGCGCGCACTGGCTGTGGGGCTCAGCTGCGGTCGCCGCGGCGCTGGTGCTCGTCGTGGACGCGCTTCTGACCGGCGGACTGCATCTGGACGCGCTCGCGGACGTGACCGATGGCGCCGCCAGCCGGCGCCCGCGCGAGGAGGCGATCGCGATCATGCGCCAGCCGGCGGTCGGCGCGCTCGGGGCCGCCGCGCTTGTGCTCGTCGTGCTGCTGCGATGGGCGTGGCTGGCCGCCCTCGTACCTGCGTCGCCGATGCTGATCGCGGCGCCTGTGGCGGGTCGACTCGCGATGGTGGTCCTGATGTGGCGGGCGCCGCCGGCCGATGACGGCTCACTGGCTGCGGCGTTCGGGAGGCCGTCGCCCACCCAGGTCGTCGCTGCGAGCATCGCCGCGGTCGCCTGCGCCGCGATCGCCGGCTTCGTCCCGCCAGGGGGTGGCCCCGTGGCCGGACTGGCCGCGCTGGCCGCGGCGGTGGGGCTGTCGCTGGGCTATGCGCGGTGGTGGCGACGGCGCTTCGGCGGACTGGTGGGCGATGGGGTCGGCGCCTGCGGCCTCGTGGCCGAGACTGCGGCATTGGCGGTGTTGGCGCTATTCATGGGCTGATCGCCGCGCTACGCTGACGGCTGTGACGGGCAGCAGCGAGGTCGGCGCGGCAGCGGGCTCAGCAGGGAGCCAGCTGCGCAGCGATGTGCCCGAGTTCGCCGTCGACTGGGAGGCGCGGATCTTCGTCCTGTCTTCGGTGCTGCAGGCGCGCGGCGTGCTGACCGAGCGGGAGCTGCGCGAGGCCCAGGAGCGAGGCGACGGGAGAGCGTCGGCGCACGAGCGCCTGATGGATGCGCTCGCTGGACTGCTCGTGGAGCGAGGAGTCATCGGCGCGGCGGAGTCGCAGCGCGCAGGCGCGATCCGCCCGGCCGAGAACGCTGCTGAGGCGGCTGCGCAGAAGGTGCGCCATCTGGAATCGCTGCTGGAGTACCGCGGCGTCGTTCGGTCGGAGGAAGTCGACGCGGTGATCGACACGGTTCTGGTCCCGGCGGCCCCTCCGCGCGGGTTCGCAATCGTCGCGCGCGCGTGGGTCGACGAGGAGTTCCGCGCGCGGCTGCTCGACGACGCCGGGCAGGCGCTCGCCGAGCTGGGCATCGCAGATCTCGGTGAGCAGCTGGCGCTGCGGGTCGTCGAGAACTCCGAATCAGTGCACAACGTCGTCGTCTGCGCGCCGGACGCGCGCTACCCGATCGCGCTGCTCGGACCTTCCCCGTCCTGGTACAAGAGCGCCGTCCAGCGCACCCGGCTCGCGCGGCAGCCCCAGGCGGTTCTCTCCGAGTTCGGTCTGGCGCTGGCGTCCGGGGTCGAGGCGCGCGTGTGGGAGTCAAGTCCTGCGCTGCGCTACATGGTGCTGCCCCGCCGGCCTGACGGCGCTGAGGGCATGACCGAGGAGCAGCTGGCCGGAATCGTCACGCGGGCCGGGCTGATCGGCGCCGCCGCGGTCTGACTCGCGTCGCGCCCCTCTGCGAGGATCGCGCGATGCAGCCAGCTCCGAGGATCGACGACCTGCCCGCCGCGGCCCGCCGCCATCTGAGCGCGGGCGAATCTCAGCTCATCTATCACCCGTACTCGACAGCCACCTGGCGAGTTGAGCGCGTCTCGGGCGCGGTGCTGTATCTCAAGGCGGCGCCCGCTGAGCTCTATCCGAGCCTGGCGTCAGAGCGCGACCGCTGCGCCTGGCTGGCGGAGCGCGGCGCGCCGGTGCCCGAGGTCGTCGACTATGGCGCCGCCGACGGTGTTGAGTGGCTGCTGACGGCCGCGCTGCCCGGCGCTCCGGCGACCGCCGCGCCGCACCTGGGGGCTCCGCAGCGCACCGCGGGGATTCTGGGCGAGGGTCTGCGAGCGTTCCACGAGATCGACCCCGCTGAATGTCCGTTCGACCACACAATCGCGCCCTCGCTGCGCCACGTCAGCGCTCGCGTGGCCGCAGGTCGCGTGAACGCAGACGCCTTTGATGCTCCGCACCAGCACATGGACGCCGAGCAGGCCCTGAGGCGGCTACTGGACGCAGCGCCCGCGGAGGAGGACGTGGTGGTGACCCACGGCGACTACTGCTTCCCGAACGCGCTGATCGACCAGGGCCGCGTCGTCGGCTATCTCGACCTGGG
>DATKBU010000153.1:0-6889 GCA_035513815.1 Egibacteraceae bacterium | reverse complement strand
ATGATCAGGCCTACTCCGCCGACGTCGCCCACCACCGAAGCCGCAAGCCAGCGGTAGCGCCACAGCGACAGCGCGGCCAGGCCGGCGATCCCGGCCAGCGCCGCCGCGTCGCGCGGCCAGTCCCACCGGGGCCCGTCGGCGACGAGCACCGCCGTCAAGCCCAGCACGACGAGCAGGAACACCAGGAACCGGAACCGCACCTTCACCGACAGGCCGACCGGCCTGTCCCGCCCGCCCGCCGCAGATTCCCAGCCGCGCACATGCGCACGGCTCCATGCATCAACGATCGCTTGCCCCACGACGTGCCCGCCCTCTCAGACTCTCAGCGCTGCCTGCGCCGGCCTCTCCTAAGTCCAGCACTTCGACTCTCGGGCGCGAAGGGCTCTCCCCTGAGCGGGGGAGCCGAAAATGATCACTCTTAGTAAGCGCCGTGGGCATTTGGAGCTAGCCGCAAGCAGGTTTGGGGGCTCGGAGCTCGCCCTGGACGTGGGTTTGATCACCACCCATGTGTCACCGGTCGTCGACGGCGACATGCTCGGCAGACCATCGCTGCAATGCCACCCTGGACTTGACATCCGTGACCTGGAAGGAAGCTGGCGGTCTCGCGCCTGTCCCCTCCGAATCGGTCAGCCGCGCCGCCCAACTCCGCTCCCGGCGACGACGGACGCGCAGCCGCTCAGAGTCCTGTCTGACTCTCCAGCTCCTCCGGGTAGCGTGCCCCGTGGATGGTGATGTGGGAGGCGGCCGTGTCGATCTCCCGGAGATCGTCGGGCGTGAGCTCGACGGCGGCTGCGCCGAGGTTCTCCTCGACGTCGGCGGGAGGATCAGTCGGGCGAGCGCGGGTCCGTCAGAACTGATCCGCCGCTGCCCCAGGATCCTGGCCCAGATACCAGCAGGCCGACTTCCACATCGACCAGAACAGCTCGTCTCGACGGCCGGTCTCGGCATGCCGGCGGTGCTCCGAGCGGCGCAGGATGCCCTTGGCGAGCGCGGTCAGCAGCTTGGCGCCCAGCTCGTCGTCGAGGCGCTGGCGCTGTTCGTTCCAGCCGGCAGTCGGCTTGGCGCCGCGGGCGCTGATGAGCCAGCGGGTGGTCTCTGCCGCGGCGCTGGAACCGTCCACCAAGCGCGCGACGTCCAGCCGGCGCAGCAGGACCTCGACGATCAGCGCCGCTCCCTGACCGTTCGCGGCGGTGAGCTGGCGCAGCGCGGAGATGGTGCTCCGATCGCTGTCACGCACCCAGTCGAGCACTGTCAGCAGTGATTGAAGCTCGTAGTGGAACGCGCGGCGCCCGACGAGCTGCACCGTCCAGGCGCCCAGGGCGTCGCGGGCGTCACCATGCTCGAGCAGCTCAGAGCTGCGCGCCGCGTCCCAGACGCGGGGCACGAGGTCGCCGCTGGGGCTGTCCCACGCGTCGGCGAAGTACCCAAGCAGGGCGATGAACTCGTCGGGTCCAAGCGGCGCGCGCAATGCGGCCAGGTCAAGGTGGCGCCGGAGCAGCGGGCCGGTGACCGGGTTTCCGTACGCCGAGCTCAGCAGCCGGTCCTGATGCTTGAGCAGCAGCGCCCAGTGATACAGCCGCATGCGGTCGCCTGGCGCCGCCTCCACCGCCGACTGGATCCGCTCGCCGGCAGTCGCGACGAGCTCCGGTTCGCGCGCGACGAGCTCCGGGTCAGGCGCGCCGAGCTCCGGGTCAGGCGCGCCGACGCTCGGCGGCTCGCCTGAGGCCCTGGCGTGTCCGACGATCCACGTGCCCAGGGCGTCGTCGAACGACAGCGTCTCAATCGGCTGGAGCCCGAGCGCGGAACGGAACTCGTCGCGTAGCGGATCACCGACGGGTACCGCGCTGTGCGGCTCGACCACTGCGGCCTCCATCCACGGTCCGGTCTTGGCGTGATCCGAGACAGCGCATTCTCTCTTACGACCGACGGTTCACGCGTGCTTTGCAGCGACGCCGTCACCCGTCGGGGTCAGGCGCCGAGCCCTTCTCGAACAGACTCGCCAGCGCGCGGAGCTTGCGCTGCATCGCCGGGCGCAGCGCCAGTCCCACGACGGCCTCGGCGATCAGCCGCGCCGGTCCGCTGAACTCGGCGAGCGTTGCGACGTCGGCGCCGCCGTCCGCTCGCTCGGCCAGGTCGTGCCGCCACGTGACGGACCACGCGCCAAGCCGTCCCCGCCAGGACCAGCTCGCCGGCGCGTCGACGGCGGTGATCATGAAGTCGCGGGGGCCGAACGGGGTGTGGACGCGCGCCATCCCGCCGACGTGGGGATCCCCGGACCAGTCGACGTCCACCTGGCGAACGCCGGGCGCCCAGGCTGGCCAGTCGGGCAGGTTCGTCCAGGCCTCCCACACCGCCAGGACAGGCGCGTGCACGCGTGCGCGAGCTTCAACAGTCATGCCATGGACCGGTTGCGTCTAGCGAACACCTGTTCGATACTGGGCGGCATGACTTCGTTGTCCCCGCGATGCCGATGAATGATCCGCCGCTCATCGCCTCTCTGGCGGATCTCCAGCGCGCTCCGGGCTCGCCGCCGCCCCGGCTGCCCGCCGCCCTGCCCCTGACCGTCGAGCGCGTCCGCACCTTCGACGCGCCCGAGTTCGCCGGCATGACCTTCCTCGAGGTCGAGAGCAAGACCGCGCTCAACCGTGTCAAGGGGATGGGCTTCAATTGGAGCATCAACCCATATAGAGGATGCAGCCATGCATGCACCTATTGCATAGTTGGCGAGACGCCGATTCTCATGGGGAATGGGAGAACCAAACCCCTCGGCGAACTGCGCGTCGGCGACGAGGTCTACGGCACGATTCAGGCGGGACGCTACCGCCGGTACGTCATCACCCGCGTGCTCGACCACTGGTCCACTGCGAAGCCCGCGTATCGGATCAGCCTCCGAGACGGCACCGAGCTCATCGCGAGCGGCGACCACCGGTTCCTGACCAAGCGGGGGTGGAAGTACGTCACCGGGACGGAGCAAGGCCGCCACCGAAGGCCGTTCCTGACGACGAACAACAAGCTCATCGGCACTGGGGGGTTCGCGACACCACCCAAGGACACGCCCGACTACCGACGCGGCTACCTCTGCGGGATGATCCGCGGCGACGCCCATATCGATTCGTACTTATCCAAACGTCCGGGACGCGCTCCAAGCCTCTCACACTCCTTCCGCCTCGCCCTGGTGGACCGCGAGGGGTTGCAGCGGACCGCCGAGTACCTCTTGGACCTCGGCATCCCGACGCGCGAGTTCGTCTTCGCGGCGGAGACGGCCACACGTCAGCAGATAGACGCCATCAGCGCCTCTAGTCGGGCGAAGGTTGAGGCCATCACCGATTTCATCGCCTGGCCGCGTGACCCCTCGGACGACTGGTGCAAGGGCTTCCTGGCGGGGATCTTCGACGCGGAGGGCGGTTACAACCAGGGCGTGCTGCGCATCTCCAACACCGATCCGGAGATCCTTGACCGGATCATGGCGTGCCTTGGGCGCTTCTCGATCCCATTCGTGAAGGAGCCTCCGAACCCCAACGGCTGCGTGTCGATCCGCATCCCCGGCGGGCTGCGGCAGCACCTGCGCTTCTTCCACACCACTGACCCGGCGATCACGCGCAAGCGATCGATTGAAGAAGTCGCGCTCAAGAGCGATGCGCCGCTGCAGGTCGAGGCGATCGAGCCGCTGGGCATCGACATCCCCATGTTCGACATCACCACCGGGACCGGGGACTTCATCGCGAATGGCGTCGTCAGCCACAACTGCTTCGCCCGGCCGACGCACTCCTACCTCAACCTCTCGCCGCTCGAGGACTTCGAGCGCACGATCGTGGTGAAGGCGAACGTCGTGCAAGTGCTGCGCCGCGAGCTGGCCAGGCCGTCTTGGCGCGGCGAGCACGTGGCGATGGGCACAAATACCGACCCCTACCAGCGCTGCGAGGGCCGATACAAGCTGATGCCCGGCATCATCGACGCGCTGGCCTCCTCGCTCACGCCCTTCTCGATCCTCACCAAGGGCACGCTGATCACTCGCGACATCCCCGCGCTGCAGGCCGCGGCCGAGCGGGTCGAGGTGTCTGCCGCGCTGACGATCGGGATGCTCGACGAGGCGCTGTGGCGCGAGTCCGAGCCGGGAACACCCTCGCCGAAGGCCCGCATCGGCGCGGTCAAAGCGCTGAACGAGGCCGGGATCCCGACCGGCGTGATGCTCGCGCCGATCATGCCGGGGCTCAACGACGACCACGGGCAGCTCGCGGAGCTGATCGACCGGCTGGCCGAGGCGGGCGCGACCCACATCAGCCCGATCGTGCTGCACCTGAGACCGGGGGTGCGGGAGCTGTTCTGGCCATGGCTCGAGCGGGCGCACCCAGAGCTTGTCAACCGCTACACGCAGCTGTACTCGCGGTCTCGGGCTGCCAAGGCGTATCGGGACGAGATCACCGCCTTCGTCGCAGAACGCCGGCGGGCCGCCCAGAGCAGACACGGGCGGCCCATGAACCGCCCGGCAGCCCCCGGGGGGCCGCGGGCGGGGCGCACGGCGGCGCCGGTGCTCCCCGCGGCGCCCGACCAGCTTCGCCTGCTGTAGGCGCGGCCGGCGGGCCGTGATCGAGTCCTCGCATCGGGACACCGAGAAAGAAGTCCTGCAGATCCTGCGGCGCGGGCGACACAATGGGCGACGGCCGCAGGCACCGCTCCCACGGGATAGGGGACCGCTGATGGGGCGCGACATCGAGACCACCCAGTTCACCCGCGAGGATCGCACCCGCTATCGCGAGAAGGTCAAGGCGAACCTCGCCGCCTTCCGCGAGCTGATGGACAGCGGGCGGTTCGAAACGGGGCGTCGGATGGTCGGCGTCGAGATGGAGGTGTACATCACCGACGCCAAGGGTCATCCGATGCCGATCAACGCCGCGCTGCTGGAGAAGATCGCCTCGCGCGACTTCCAGACGGAGTTGGCGCAGTTCAACATCGAGTTCGACCTCAAGCCCCGGCGCCTGATCCACGACGCGCTGCTGCACATCGAGGAGGAGCTGCGGGCGTCCCTGGAGCACGCCCACGCCAAGGCGCAGTCGCTCGACAGCCACGTCATGATCATCGGCATCCTGCCGACCCTCACCGACTTCGACGTGACCGAGCACAACCTGTCCGCGAATCCGCGCTACCGGGCGCTCAACGACGCGATCCTGGCCGCCAGGGGAGAGACCATCCAGATCCGAATCGAGGGCGACGAGACGCTGGAGACGACCGCCAACTCGATTCTGTTCGAGGCCGCGTGCACATCGATGCAGCTGCACCTGCAAGTCGATCCAGGCAACTTCGCCACGTATTGGAACGCCGCCCAGGCGCTGTCGGCGCCGCTGGTGGCGGCAGCCGCCAACTCGCCGCTGTTCCTCGGCCGCCAGCTGCACCACGAGACCCGGATCGCGCTGTTCCAGCAGTCGACGGACACCCGCACCGAGGAGCTGCAGAGCCAGGGCGTGCGCCCTCGTGTGTGGTTCGGCGAGAAGTGGCTCAGCGACGGGGTCCTCGAGCTGTTCGACGAGAACGTGCGCTATTTCCCGGCGCTGCTGCCGGTGTGCGAGGCAGAGGACCCCGCCGAGATGCTCGCCGCCGGCGACATCCCGCATCTGCCGGAGCTGACCCTGCACAACGGCACCATCTATCGCTGGAACCGTCCGGTCTACGAGGTCGCCCGCGGGCGCCCCCATCTGCGGATCGAGAACCGCGTGCTGCCGGCCGGACCGACCGTCGTCGACTCCGTCGCGAACATCGCCTTCTACTACGGGCTGCTCAACGGGCTGGCCTCACAGACGCCGCCGGTGTGGGAGCAGATGAGCTTCGAGGCTGCGGAGTCCAACTTCGACGAGGCCGCTCGCCACGGGCTCGGGGCGAAGCTGTACTGGCCCAGGGCGGGCGCGTCGGTGCCGGTCACCGAGCTGCTGCTGCGCACGCTCCTGCCGCTGGCGCAGACGGGCTTGGCGGATTGGGACATCGACGTCAAGGACATCGACCGCTACCTCGGCATCATCGAGGCTCGCACGCTCACCGGGCAGAACGGCGCCGGCTGGCAGATCGCCACCTACCGACGCCTCGTCGAGGACCGCGGGCTCGAGCGCTCCGCCGCCGCCGCCGAGCTGGTGCGCCGCTATCAGGAACTGAGCCAAGCCGGCGAGCCGGTGCATACCTGGCCCGTAGCCGGCTAAGCGCGCAGGGTATTCTCGAAGGTCGTGACTGATCTCCACCGCCGATTCGACGGCTATGACGAGCTGAAGCCGCTGTTGGACGGCTCTGATGAGGATGTGCTGGTCGCCCTCGGCAAGCCGACCCTGATCCGCATCCCCGGCACAGACGCCGACCCGGGCGCGCGCCTGGTGTCGTGCCTGCTGCACGGCAAC
Source organism: Egibacteraceae bacterium (assembly GCA_035513815.1). GTDB lineage: Bacteria > Actinomycetota > Nitriliruptoria > Euzebyales > Egibacteraceae > DATKBU01. The sequence continues at coordinate 512 of DATKBU010000153.1, read as the reverse complement.
GAGGACTCCGGGTATCGCGCCGTCCTGGACCTGCTGCGCTCCAGCCCTCGCTTCGGCTTCGACCTGTGGGTGCTCATCGGCAACGTGCGCGCGGCCACCCACGAGGGCTGGTTCGCCCACCGCTACCTGGACGACCAGGAGGACTTCAACCGCGTCTGGGGGCTGGACGAGCCCACCACCCGGATGCGCCGCTGCGCGGACGAGGTGCTGGCCGTGCTGAACGAAGCCAACCTGGACGGCGCGATCGACCTGCACAACAACACCGGTCAGAACCCGCACTACGCGATCCTCCCGCGGCTGACGTCGGCGACGCTCAGCCTCGGGGCGGCCTGCGTGGACACCGCGCTCATCTGGAACATGCGGGTCCACACGCTCATGGAGCAGCTGGTCGACCGCTGCCCCGTGGTCTCTATGGAGTGCGGCCTGCCCGGCGTGTCTGAGAACACGGCGTTCGCAGCATCGGCGCTGGACTGCTTTCTGCGCCTCGAGCAGATCGACGGCGCTCAGCGCCG
>DATKBU010000152.1:0-4393 GCA_035513815.1 Egibacteraceae bacterium | reverse complement strand
CCGCCACCCGCACGCCATCCGCATCCTCGGCCGCGCATGGACCCGCGTCCTCTGGCGCGCCTGGCAGGACCAAACCCCCTACAACCCCGCCAGACATGCTGCTCCTCTGGCTGGTGGTTGACACAGGCTGTCTCATGCGCCCGCCCCCTCAGCGCTTGTGGACCAGACGCGGATTCGACAGGGTCGAAAGCACGTCGGCCATGAGGTTGAGGAGCACGTAGGCGACCGCGAAGATCAGCGCCGAGGCCTGCACGACCGTCACGTCGCGCTTGGACACCGAGTCGACCATCAACTGGCCGAGCCCCGGATAGACGAACACCACCTCGACCACGACCACGCCGGTGATCAGGTAGGCGAGGTTCAGCGCGATCACGTTGATGATCGGCGCCAGCGCGTTCGGCAGCGCGTGGTGCACGATGATCCGCCCCGGCGGCACGCCCTTGAGCCGCGCCATCTCGATATACGGCGAGGTCAGCAGGTTGATGATCGAGGCCCGCGTCATCCGCATCATGTGCGCGGTGACGACGAGGGTCAGCGTCAGCGCCGGCAGGAACGTCCGGTAGAGCTTCTCGCCGAAGCTCATTCCCGGCGAGATGTTCGAGATCGAGGGGAACCAGCCCGACTGCGCCATCCAGAAGATCAGGATGTAGGCGACGAAGAACTCCGGAAACGAGATCGAGCTGAGCGTGAAGACGTTGACGAAGCGGTCGTAGAGCGAGTTGCGGTAGAGCGCCGCGAGGACGCCGAGCACGATCGACAGCGGCACCGCGATCGCCGCGGCGTAGAGCGCGAGGAACAGCGTGTTCCCCAGCCGCGACCCGATCAGCTCGCTGATCGGCCGCTGGTTGGCGAGGCTGCGGCCGAAGTCGCCCTGCAGGACGCCGCCCAGCCACTCGAAATAACGGATGTAAGCCGGCTGATCGAGGCCCAGCTCCCGGCGGAACGCCGCCACCGTCTCGGGTGTCGCCGACTGTCCGAGGATCTCCTGGGCCAGATCGCCGGGCAGCAGCTCGATGGCGCCGAAGATCAACAGCGAGATCACGAACAGCGTCAGCAACCCGGCCAGCAGCCGCTTGCCGATCATCATCCAGATATGGCCCATGCCGGCGCGTTCCCCCTGTTGGCCAGGTCCAGAGGTCGGAACCGTGGTGCCGCTCAGCCGGCCGTCCGCGCCCCGCTCTCCGTCGGGTGCGCCACCGGACAGCTTCCGCCGCACCATCGGTCGCGCCAGCGCGGGCTGGCCGACCGCGGCCCCGATGACTCTCCGTCTCAGTCCTTGGCGGCAGGCTACAGCAGCGACACCTTTTTTCAATGCCCCGGGTGCCCGGCCAGTGCCCGGCCTCCGCAGCGTGCGGCTCAGTTCCCGCCCCGCCGCTGCAGGAGCGTCATCCAGACCGGCCCCCGATCCGAAAGCGGCGTCAGGTCCAGCACGCCCCCCTCCGGCGCGCCGGGGCCCTCGGGCCATGCCCACAGCACCTCGAGCGGCTCCTCCATGGGCAGCCGCAGCCGCAGCGACCCCCCGTCGCCGCGCCCCGACAGCTCGACCGCGACCGCCAGCACGTGGTCGCCGTGCCGCCGCAGGAAACCCGCGACGCGCAGGTGCGGCGGCGCCGCCGCCTCGCAGGGCACATAGTCGCCGGCGGCGAAGAGGTCCGGCTGCGCGCGCCGCAGCAGCAGCCCCGCGTGCGTGAGCGCGGTCTTCCTGCCGTCGAAGTCCGGGCCCGGCGCATCGAGCGCCCGCTCACGGAGCGCGAAGTCGACCGAACGGCGGTTGTCCGGGTCCACCAGGCTCAAATCCGCCCGCTCCGTGCCCTGGTAGATATCGGGCAGCCCCGGCGCCGTCAGCTTCAGCCCCAGCTGCGCCAGGCTCTTCCGCCCGCCCATCGCGACAAACGACCCGGCCACCTCGCCGAAAGCCTGCCGGAACCCCTCGTCCCCGAGCGCCCGCTCGGCAAACCCGGTCAGCGTCCGCTCGTACGCCTCGTCCTCCGCGACCCAGCTCGTCCGCAGCTTCGCCTCGCGCGCGGCCTTGACCATGAAGGCCGCAACCCGCCCGGCCAGCGCCGGGTCCTCCGGCTCCCACGCCCCCAGCAACGCCTGGTAGAACGTCCACCGCGCCTCCGGCTCGGGGCCCTCGAATCCGCGCACCAGGTCCTCGAGGCGGTCGACCCCCGCCACCCACTCCTCGGGCGCCTCGGCGATCGCCGCGATCCGCATCCGCGCATCCTCGCCCCGCTTGGTGTCGTGGGTCGCGGTCGCGCTCAGCCCGTGCGGCTGCGCGGTCAGGCGCGCCTCCATCTCGGCGTGGAAGGCTGCCGCGTCCAGCGTCGGGTGGTTCGGCTCGGACCCGACCTCGTTCGCCGACAGAAGCCGGTTGTGGCGGTAGAACAGCGTGTCCTCGACCGCCTTCGCCATCAGCGCCCCGGTCGTCTGCTGGAACCGCGTGCGGAACCGCGCCGCGGCCTCACCCTCGCCCGCCCGCAGCAGGCGGACCAGCAGCGACACCGGCGTCGGATCGTCGAGTTCCACAAGCCCCAGCGCCTCCCGCTCCGCCTCGCCCAGCAGCCGGTCGTCCGCCGGCGACGCGCCGGCGGCCGGATCGCCCAGATAGGTCCGGTAGACCGGCAGGCTGAGGGCGAGCGCCACGATCGCGCGTCCCAGCGAATCCGGCCCCCAGTCGCGCCCCTCCGGGTCGTCGCTCAGCGCCTGGAAGGCCAGCGTCGTCAGCCGCCCGAGCTCCGCCGCGAGGTTCCGCGTCAGGATCTCGTGCTTGGCCTCGCGCAGCATGGCGGCATAGTCCGGCGGCTCCTGCCGGAACGCGGCGTAAGCCGCGTCGAGCGCCTCCACCCCGGCCGGATCGGTCGCCGCCGCCGCGACGGCACGCGCGAACTCGTAGCCGCTCGTGCCCTCCACCGGCCAGTCCGGCAGCGCCTCGTCCGGCGCCAGGATCTTTTCGACCCAGACCGGCGGGTTGCCCGGCGCCTTCTCCGCCAGCGCCGCGAGATAGCCCGCGGGATCGGCCAGGCCGTCGACATGGTCGACGCGTATACCAGCGACATGGCCCTCCGCCACCATCTCGAACAGCAGCCGGTGGACGTCGTCGAAGACGCGTTCGTCCTCGACCCTGACGCCGACCAGGTCGGTGATCTCGAAGAAACGCCGGTGCGTCAGCATGTCCCGCGCCGCCCGCCAGTAGGTCAGCTGCCACGGCTGCGCCTCGTGCACCCGGTGGAGCAGCGCGCTGTCGGCTGACAGGCTCTCCAGCCGCTCCCCCAGCCGCCGCGCGTTCCGCTCGTCGCCGATCCACGCGGCCCAGCCGTCGCGCGGCACGTCCTCCCCCGCCGGCTCCAGCACCAGCCCCCAGGTCTCCGGGTGCAGCGGGAAGCCCTGCTCGTAGTAGCGGAAGACCAGCCCGTCGCCCTCGGCGCCGAGCGCGAACTCTCCCGCCTCCAGCGCCTCGCCGTAGGGCCGGCCCAGCACCGTCACCAGCAGCTTCGGCGCGCTCCAGTCGATGTCGAAATGGCTCGCATAGGCACTCTCCGCGCCGTGGCGCAGCACGTCCCGCCACCACGGGTTCGCGGGCGAGGCCGCCATGTGGTTCGGCACGATGTCGAGGATCAGCCCCAGCTCGTGCTCGCGCAGCGCCGCGGAGAGCCGCAGGAACCCCTCGGCCCCGCCGAGCGACCCGTCGAGCGCATTGTGGTCGGTGACGTCGTAGCCGTGGGTCGAGCCGGGCGTCGCCTGGAAGACCGGCGAGGCGTAGAGATGGCTGATCCCGAGCCGCCTGAGATAGGGCGCGAGCCCCGCCGCGCGGTCGAAGTCCATGCCCTCGCGGAACTGCAGCCGGTAGGTCGCCGTCGGAACGCTCATCGCGGCCGCACCGCCCGCATGGCCGCGACATGGGCACGAAAGCCCGAATGCTCCGCCATCACGTCGACCGCGACCGGCAGCCGGCTCCGCCAGTTCGGGTGCTCGTCGATCGTGCCCGGCACGTTCACCTGCGCCTCGATCCCGAGCGCGTCCTCGATCTGGAGCGCCGCGAGCCTGCACGGGCTCTCGGCGATGTGCGCGTGCAGCCGCGCCGACACCTCGACTTCGGTCTCCGCCCCCGCCGACAGCTCGGCGACCGCCGCCCGCTCCTCCGCCCGCGTCGCCCGCTCGGCCGCCTCCTCCTCCTCGCTCAGCATGCCGAGCGTGCGGCGGAGCGTGAGGTCGCTGCCGCGCCACCACCCGGTGAAGGTCGGCGTGTCGTGGGTCGCCAGGCACGCAAGCGCGTTTCGCGGCCAGCCGGCCGGATCGGCGAAGTCGTCCTCCTCGCGCTCGAAGAAGAAGACCTTGTAGGCGTGGATGCTGCGCTCGGCCATCAGCGGGCGGAAGCCCTTCGGCACCACCC
>DATKBU010000151.1:0-3011 GCA_035513815.1 Egibacteraceae bacterium | reverse complement strand
GGCCGCTTGCGGGTGGTCGTGGATGCCACGCTCAGCTCCTCCTCTCGCCAGCCGCCAGGGCCGGACCTCTGATCGAACTCATGAGTTGCTCGCGCTCGCGCGTGAGCGCCTGGAACTGGAGCTCCAGGACTCGAATGTCTGATGTGTCGTCATCATCTTCCGCGCTCGCGCGGATCAGCGCCTGCAGGTCGCTCATGCGCGCCTCCGTCTCGCTGACGCGCAGGCGCAGCAGGCAGACGCGGAGCGCCTCCCGGTCCGACTCCGCCTCCGGCCGCACGCCGCGTGCCCTGGCTGATGACAGCAGGCTGCGCGCCAGGTCGGCCGTGGCCGCGTCGAGCCCGGCCACGAAGGCCTCGAGGTCGCGGGTCCCTCCCCCTTCGGACGCGGCGTGGCGCCAGGCCTCGCCCAGCGTCCGCCCCGCCTCGTCGCGGATCGGCAGCGCCTCGCCCTCAGGCAAATCCGCCGCCAGTCCCGGGTTGAGCAGCAGGAGCGTGAGCGCCTCCCGGTCGAGCGGACCGAGCCGTGGCTCGGGCTCGGCTGCGCGGACATCGGCCGATCCACGGATCGGGTCGGGCCGCGGGCCTCGCGTGAGCTCGTCACGCAGGACGCGCTCGTCGATCCCGGCGAGCCGCGACAGCTGCGGGACGTAGGAGTCCTGCTCGACGCGGTCCGGGATGCGCCGCAGCAGGTCGAGCATGCGCCGCGTGTAGGCGCTGCGGCCCTGGGCCTGGCGCATGTCCACCTCGGAGGCAGCGCGCTGCATGAAGTACGGCAGGAGCTCCTCGGCCTCCGCGACGGCCGTGCGCCAGCCCTCCGGATCGGTGCGGATGAACTCGTCGGGATCCTTGCCGGCCGGGATGCGGATGACGCGCACCTTGCTCACCACCGGCCCGAGCTCCTCGAGCAGGCCGCGCTGGGTGGCCGCCTCGCCGGCGAGGTCGACGTCGTAGGCGAGCGCGACCGCATCGGCGTAGCGGTTCGCAAGCTCGACCTGGCCGGCGGTCAGCGCGGTGCCGAGGCTGGCGACCACATTGCCGAAGCCGGCCTGGTGGGCGGCCATCACATCGGTGTAGCCCTCGACGATGACCGCCAGCTTCTCCTTGCGGATCGGCCCCTTGGCCAGCTCGATGCCGTACAGCGTCCGGCCCTTATCGAAGAGCGCGGTCGCCGGGGAGTTGAGGTACTTCGGACCCTCCGCGCCGGGCATGATCCGACCGCCCAGGCCGATCGCGCGCCCGGAGGCGTCGCGGATCGGGATGATGATCCGACCACGGAAGCGGTCGTAGACACCGCCGCGAGTCGACGGGCTCGCGAGGCCGGCATCAGTGAGCTCGCCATCGGTAAAGCCCTTGGAGCGCAGGCGCTTCGTCATCGCGTCCCACGTGTTGGGCGCATAGCCGATGGTGAAGCGCTCGAGCGTCTCGTCGCTGAACCCGCGCTCGGTGAGATATGCGCGTGCCCGCTCGGCCTGGTGGGCCTGGAGCAGCACCTCGCGGTACCAGGCGATGGCCGATTCGAGCGCCTCGCGAAGCCGACGCTTGCGCCGATCCTCGCGCGCGGTGTGCTCGGACAGCTCGACGCCCGCCTTCTCGGCCAGCCGCTCGAGCGCCTCGCGAAAGTCGAGCCCATCGCGACGCATGACGAACGTGAAGATGTCGCCGTGCTCGCCGCAGCCGAAACAGTGCCACGTCTCGCGCTCCGGCGTCACGATGAACGACGGAGTCTTCTCGGCGTGGAACGGGCAGAGGCCCTTGTACACCGTGCCGGCGCGCTTGAGCGTCACCGTCTCTCCGACGACGTCGATGGCGGGGAGCTTCGATTTGATCTCGGCGATGATGCCGGATGAGGTGGTGATTCCGGGATCCCTCACGGCGCGGGTCGCGCCGCTTGTCAAGTACTTTGTCAAGGTCTGCGGCCCCATTCTACGTCGTTGTCAAGCACGAGGCCAACGGGTGCCAACGGGAGCACCGCGCCCCGAGCGCGGCATTGTCCGCAGGTGGGACCAACAGCCACACCTTGGCCGAGTTAGGTCGCCGCCGGGACGATCGGCCAGGCACAAGGCCCGAAGGTGCCCGTCCATGGCACGGAGCTGGGGCAGATGGCCACTTCTATGCCATTAGTCCCACCGGCGGCGTAAGCCAGCCGAATGGACCGCGCCGCAGCCTGCTGACCGTGGCGTGGGGCCAGCGCGCCCGACGCGGTAGACTCCGCAGCGAACACCACCGCACGCCACCGCACCACGCCGCAGCGACGAGCCGATGCACCGACCCAGCCCGCAGGACCCCGCCAGCGCCGATGCCTCGCCCGAGGCGCTTCAGCGCGCCTTCCGGGAGCTGCACGCTCCCTCGCTCCACGGCTTCGCGCTGCTGCTGACGCTGGGTGATCGCCGGCGGGCCCTCGCCCTCAGCGCCCACGCGCTGGCGGCGGCGGACGCCCATGCCGCGGAGCTCCGCCATCCCGAGCGGGCCGCCGCGTGGCTCCGCTCCCGCGTGGTCGCGGCGGCCGGCGGCCGCGACCACCGCATCGACGCCGAGGCTCGGTTGGCCGCGCTGGGACCCCTCGGCGTGGCCACGTCCGTGCTCGCCGGCCTTGCCGCCCTGGGCATGCTCGAGCGGGCCGCGCTCATCGGCTCCGGGATCGAACGCCTCGACGACCGCGACGTGGCCACCATCGTCGGCCGCAGCGGCAACAGGCTCGACGCGCTGCTGCGCCGGGCGCGCCAGGGGTTCCTGGAGGGCAGCGCTGCCGCCCCGGACGGCCCCTCGGGCCCCGGCGGTCCGCTCACTGACCTCGTGCGGGCGGCGGCGGTGCGGGCGATGACATGACCGACCTGCACGAGCGGTTTCGCGACTGGCTGCTCGCCGGTGCGCCGGGTGAGCCCGCACGCGACGCGGCGCTCCACGCCAGCGCCTGCGATCGGTGCCTGGCTGACGTCGCCGCGCTGGATGCGCTGTTCGCCGTCAATGTGGCGGGCGCCGAGGTGCCATTGCTTCCCGCCGGCGCGCCACGAC
>DATKBU010000150.1:0-2672 GCA_035513815.1 Egibacteraceae bacterium | reverse complement strand
GCCGAGGCGTTCGTGGCCGAGTGCGAGCAGGACGTCGCCGCTCTGCGGCATTAGGCGATCATCGCTCGAGACGGCTGGCTCGCCCTTCGGCCTCGCGCTGCACCCCGGAATCGGTGACGTCCACGGTGGTGTCCCGATCGGTCTGCTGCCTGGCGGCCGCATCGATCTCCGCGCCGAGCAGGACCGCGAACCCGGTGAGGAACAGCCACAGCAGCATGACCATCACCCCGCCCAGCGTCCCGTACGTTTCATTGAGGTCGCCGAAGCGTCCGATGTAGACGGCGAATGCGGCTGAGCCCACCAGCCACAGCAAGGCGGCTGCTGCCGCTCCCCACGAGACCCAGCGCCAGCTCGGCCGGCGGTCGCGATCAGGGCCGTACCGGTAGATCACCGACAGCGCGACGAGCGCCAGCGTCGCCAGCACGACCCATGACAAGGCCACCAAGGCGGCCGCGACAGCGCCGTCGAGCCCGAGCGCGGCGGCCAGGCCCGGCACTACCGCGATCACCGCGATCGCGAGCAGGCCGAGCAGGATCCCGACCAAGCTGAGCACGAGCGCAGTTCCTCGCCGCCGGATGAACCCGCGGGACTCCTCTTCGCCGTAGGCGATCGTGAGGCCGCTCATGAGCCCTTGCATCCCCGACGAGGCCGACCACAACGCGGCCAGGATGCCGCCGATTGCGCCAGCCCCGAGCGCTCCCCCGCCGGCCCCGGCCACCGTCTGCAGCTGCTCGGTGATGATCTGGGCGACGTCTGCGGGAAGCGCGCCGGCCAGCTCGGCGATCTGCTGCTGCACGCGGGCCGGGTCGGCCACGAGCCCGTAGATCGACAGCGCGGCGATGAGGCCGGGGAACAGCGCCACCATCGCGTAGAACGCCATCGCTGCGGCGAGCACGGGCAGGTTGTCCTCGCCGATGCTGCGGCCCGCGCGTTTGAGCGCTCGCGCCCAGCCGCGCGCCGGGATGTCACTTGGCCGCTGCGCGCCGGCACCGGGTCTGGGGTGGGGCGGGGGGAGGTTGGAGTCAGTCATCTCCCCCTTCGTGCCCGGCGGGGCGCGGCGCTACTCCTCGACCGTCACCCCGGCGAGCAGCGAGCGCAGCTCGGCGTGCAGGAGCCTGTTCGTGGTGAGCACGTTGCCGTCCAGCAGCGGTGAGCCCCCGTCCCATGAGGTCATCAGCCCGCCGGCCTCGGACACGATGCACTGAAGCGCGGCGACGTCCCACGGCTTCAGATCGCACTCGAAGGCGACGTCGGCCATCCCCCCCGCGACGAGCAGGTGCATCCAGTAGTCGCCGAATCCGCGCGTGCGCCAAGCCGAGTCTGCGATCCGCCCTAACACGTCCCACGCGCCCGCATGACGGTAGTAGTCCAGCCCGCCGTGCAGGACATGCGCCTGCGCGAGCTCGCTGATCGCCGAGACCCCGATCTGCTGCCCGTTTCGCCGCGCCCCGAGCCCCTCTGCCGCATCCCAACGCTCGCCCATGGCGGGAGCGCTGGCCACCCCGACCACAGCGCGCCCGTCCATGACCAGTCCGATGAGCGTGGCGAACACCGGCACGCCCCGCATGAAGTTCTTCGTCGCGTCGATGGGATCGATGATCCAGGTGGGAGTGGAAGGGTCGATGGCGCCGCCCTGCTCCTCCCCCAGCACGGCGTGATCAGCCCATTGCAGAGCGATGCGCTCGCGCAGCGCCGCCTCGACCGCGCGGTCGGCCTGGGTCACCGGTGTCCCGTCGGGCTTCTCGATCGACTTCACGGGCCCGCCGAAGCTGGCCATCGTGATGCGGTCCGCCTCGTCCGCCAGCTCGCCCGCGAAGGCCCGCAGGGCGAGCAGGTTCACGGATCGGTGACGATGTCGGCGAAGCGCAGCAGCAGGTCGTTGGGCTGGACGGTCAGACTGACCTCCTCCTTGGGGACCCACAGCGGGATGCAGGGTCCCTGCCCGGCGTGGCCGCAGAGACAGACGACCAGCGTGCCCCCGGGGGTCATGCCGATGAGCTGGCGAGCGTAGCTCAGGAGCTCATGCATGGCTGCGGCGCCGCCGGTGCGCCGCCAGTACGCCATCGCCCAGCGCGACTCGGGGCGCCCGAACACCGCGAGCGCCGATCCGGGCACCAGCCGGGCTACGGCGGTCAGGGTCCGTCCGCCCTTGAGGACCTTGTCCTGCTTAGCAGCCTTGCCTACGCGCCCTGCCGCCGTCGGCTGGGCGAGGCGACCGGGAAGGTCGCCCAGGTCGTAGGTGCCGGCCGCCTGCGCCGCCTTCTGGCGATCGATGGCGACCTGGTAGATCTGCTCGTCTTTGGTGGCCACGCGGCCTCCTCCCGAATCAGCGCGCCGGCGATTCCTCGGAGCGCAGGCAGCAGTGTAGCGAGGTGTTGCAGGCGTGATTGCGCCGGTCAGCGGCGGCGCTGGGGCAGATCCCCCGGGGCTCGCAGGACCAGGACGGCGATGTCGTCCCGCAGGCCGCCCTCGGCCTGGTCCAGCGTCGCCGCGATACGCCCGATCGTGTCGGCAGCCGACAGCCCGGCCGAGGATGTCAGGACCGTGCCCAGGCCCTGCTCACCGAAGACCTCTCGGCCGACGCGGGCGTCGGTGACCCCGTCGGTGAACAGCACGAGCGACTCGCCCGGTCCCAGCACCGCGGTCTCGTCGATGAAGTCGGCCGCCTCGAA
>DATKBU010000149.1:0-5611 GCA_035513815.1 Egibacteraceae bacterium | reverse complement strand
GCCGGTCGCGACGCGCACCACGGCATAGCCGTCGCCGCGCAGCGCGGCGGCGAGCGGAGCAGCGATCCCGTCGTCGTCTTCGACGAGCAGGACGGAGCGGTCCGCTTCGGACACCGGACCACCCGGTTGGGGCTGGTTGTTTGCCACTTCTTTGCCTGGGCGAGGGTGGGTGTTGACGTGCGGCGCCTACCGTAGAGCGTGAGTTTCGCACCGCCAGTCTCACGTTCAGCGCCTGGAGGCAGAGATGGACGATCGAACGCACCGACAGCTGGAGATCGGCCGCCCGCGGACCGACGGGGAGCCCTTCCAGCGCGACGGGCTTGACGCTGCCCGCGCCGGCGATCCCGGCGGCGACTTGCCGGATCAATGGCATGCCCGACGGGCCCGCGATGAACGGCTGGCCTCCGGGGAGCAGCGATCCCTTGACGAGCAGCGAGCCTTCGACGAGCGCCACGCCCTCGACCAGCAGCGATCCCCCGACGAGCAGCGCGCCCTCGACGAGCAGCGCGCCCTCGACGAGCGCCGCGCCCTCGACGAGCGCCGCGAGCGCCGGCTCACCCCCTCCCCGTACGGGCCTCCGCGCCGGTCCGCGGGCCCGTCCGTATGGCCCGCCGCGCTGACGTCCGCCATCATCGCCGCAGTTCTCACCGCGTTCCTCGCCGTCCCGCTGACGCTCGCGCTGTCCGGTCGCGCTGATACCGACCAGCAGCCCGTCGAGGCGCCGGTCGCCGAGACCCAGGAGGAGGCCGAGGCCGAGACCGTGGCCGAGCCCGCGCCGGAACCGGCGCCGCAGCAGGCCGACATTGAGGAGCCGGCCAGCGTGGCTGCGATCGCAGAGGCCGTGCTGCCGTCCGTTGCCTTCGTCACGACGGGCGCCGGAAGCGGATCAGCCGTGGTGTTCCGGGAGGACGGCTACCTGCTGACCAACGCGCATGTCGTCCGCCAGGCGCAGACAGTGTCCGTCGTGCTGCCCGACGGCGCCGAGCGAGCGGCCGAAGTGGTCGGCACCGATCCGACGACCGATATCGCGGTTCTGAAGGTGGATGCCGACGCCGGGCCGCTGCCGGTCCCTGAGTTCGCGCGCGAGCTGCCGGAGATCGGCGAGATCGCAGTCGCCATCGGCTCGCCGTTCGGACTGGAGGGGTCCGTCACCGCAGGCGTGATCAGCGGACTCAACCGCACCATCCCGATCGCACAAGTGAGGATGAACGAGGCCATCCAGACAGACGCGGCGATCAACCCAGGCAACTCCGGAGGCGCGCTGGTCAACAGCGACGCCGAGGTGATCGGGATCAACACGGCGATCCTGTCGGCGACCGGCGTCAACGCCGGAATCGGCTTCGCGATCCCCATCACTTCGGCGCTGCCGATCGCCGAGGAGCTGATCGCCAACGGCTTCGTCGAGCACGCGTGGCTGGGCGTCCGCGGCGGCGACATCGACGCGCAGACGGCCGAGACGTACAACCTCGACACAGATGAGGGCGCGGTCATCATCGAGGTGCTCCCCGGAACCCCGGCCGCCGACGCGGGACTGGAGCCCGGCGACATCATCATCGCGATGGACGGCGAGCCGGTGACCTCCATGGGCGATCTCAGCGACCGCATCCGCGACGGCGATCCCGGCGACGAGGTGGCGCTGGCCGTGATCCGCGACGGCGAGGAGATCGAGCTCGAGGCCACGCTCGGCGTCATGGACCCGTTCCCCTAACCCGCGCGAACGGCTATCGGCTGGCGCCGAGCAAACGGCTCCGGTGACTGCCCGCGGCGGCTGACTCCACTCCGCTGCGTGCACAGCCCCGCAGTGTCACCGGCTATCCTTCTCCCCACCCATGACTGACGACAGCACCACCGACCAGCCAGCCGAGCTCGATGATGACGCCAAGCTGGGCGTCCACGTGACCGCCGACCGGATCCTGTGCGGGACCGCCTCGGACGCGGACCGCCGGACGAAGGCGGGGATCCTCATTCCGGCGACCGCGAAGTCAGCCGACCGGCGGGGCGTGTGGGCTGACGTGACCGAAGTCGGCCCGCTGGTGCGCAGCGTCAGTCCGGGCGACAAGGTCCTGTTCCTGCCCGAGTCCGCGATCGAGGTCGACGTGCGCGGGGACGTCTTCGTGATCGTCCGCGAGCGCGATGTCCATGCCGTCGCCTCGCCAGAGCGCAGCGCCGGATCAACCGGCCTCTACCTGTAGCGGCGCACTCGGTGGCGCTCCCGGTCAGCCAGCGCAAGAACATCATCTACAAGGGCGGCCGCCGGCGGCGGCTGCCCGACGTCCCGGGACTGGAGCTTGAGCGCTGCTGGTGGGATGAGGGCGCGGTCGTGGCTGGAGTCGATGAGGTCGGGCGCGGCTCCTGGGCGGGTCCGGTGACTTTCGCCGCCGTCGTGCTGCCCCGCGATCGGCGCATGTACAAGCTGCGCGACTCGAAAGTGCTCGATCCCGCGCGACGCGAGGAGCTCGCCGATCGGGTGGGCGACTTCGCCCTGGCGACCGGGATCGGGCACGCCAGCAGCGACGAGATCGACCAGATGGGCATGAGCGACGCGATGCGCCTGGCGGCCCGGCGCGCGCTGAGCGCCTTGCCGCTGCGCCCTGACGTCTGCCTGCTGGACGGCAACTGGGACTTCCTCGCCGGGTACGGCACGCGCAACGAGCGCATCGTCCACGGCGACGCCCGCTGCGCCTCCATCGCCGCAGCGTCGATCGTGGCGAAGGTCGCGCGCGACGCGCTGATGACCGAGCACTCGCCGCGATTCCCCGCATACCAGTTCTGGTCCAACAAGGGCTACCCGTCCCCTGAACACAAGGCCGGGCTCGCCGAACATGGCCCGTGCGACTTGCACCGCCACAGCTGGGAGCCGATCCGCGCCCTGACCGAGCTCCGCCTGCCCATCTGAGCCGTTGACCGCGGACGGGCGCCCCCGACAAGGGCCGCCCCGGCGAGCGCGACTATCATCGACAGCCATGAATCTGTACGACACGCGCCGGCGAGGCACGGCGGAGCTGATCGCCGGGCGCACCGTGCGCGTCTACGTCTGCGGCATCACCCCGTACGACGCCACGCATCTGGGCCATGCGTTCACGTACACGGCCTTCGATGTGCTAATTCGCTACCTCGAGCATCTGGGCCACCGCGTGCGCTACGTCCGCAACGTCACGGACGTGGACGACGACATCCTCCGGCGGGCTCGCGAGCTCAGCGTCGACTGGCAGGATCTGGCGCGACGCGAGGTCGAGCGGTTCGATCGGGACGTTGGCGCGCTCGGACTGCGCGAGCCCGATGTCGTGCCGCTCGCCTCGCAGTCGATTCCCGCGATCCGCACCGCCATCGAGGGCCTGATGCGACGGGGCGGCGCCTACGCGCTGCCGGACGGGCGCGTGTACTTCGATATCGCGGCGGCACCGGAGTTCGGCCAGCTATCGCAGCTGGATCGCCCCGAGATGCTGCGCCAGTTCGCCGAGAAGGGCGGGGACCCACAGGCGCCGGGCAAGCGCGATCCCCTCGACTTCCTGCTGTGGCAGCCCAGCGCCCCCGGCGAGCCCAGCTGGCCGAGCACCTGGGGCGATGGACGCCCGGGCTGGCACATCGAATGCTCGGTGATGGCGACTGAGGAGCTCGGCGCGGTGGTCGACATCCACGGCGGCGGCAGCGACCTCATCTTCCCGCACCACGAGGCGGAGATCGCCCAGTCAGAGCAGCTGACCGGCCAAGGCCCCTTCGCCAGCTTCTGGATGCACACGGGGATGGTCGCTCTCGACGGAGTCAAGATGTCGAAGTCGCTGGGCAATCTCGTGTTCGCCGCGGATCTGCTGGAGTGCTGGGAGCCGGGCGCCCTGCGGCGCTACCTGCTGTCGCACCACTACCGCCAGGACTGGTCGCACGACCCTGCGCGCGTGGACGACGCGGCCGCCGGCTACAAAGCGTGGCGCGACGCGGCCGCTGGCAGCGGCAGGCGCGAGCAGCTGGAACAGCGCTTCCTTCAGGCTCTCGACGACGATCTGGACACACCGGCCGCGATCGAGATCCTTGACGAGGCCTCGGCGCTTCGAGCGGGCGAGACACTGCGCGAGATGGCGGCCATCATGGGGTTCTCGCTGGACCAGTGAGCCATGAGCAGCCGCGCGCCGCGCTCCCGGATCCCGCTCCCCGCGGTGTCCCCGCGTGTCAAGCCCACCGTCGAGGGTGCAATTCCGCCGGATAGGCGGCGCAACTGCACCGTCGAGGACCCGGTATGAGCGGGAGAAGAACTTTTCCAGTATTCGGGTGTACGCAGGAAGGATCGGGGGCAAGGTGGTGTTGCAAGAAGCGCGCCAGGCGAACCCGCCCGCAGTTCGCCGACGAGCGCCCGAGGCCCCCGCCCGACCACGGGGGCCTCGCCCTTTTCCGGGGCAGATCGCAGCGCCGGCAGCCGGGCCGCGCTAGCGCTCGACCGGGACGTCGATCAGTGAGCCGTACTCGGTCCACGAGCCGTCGTAGTTGCGCACGCGGTCGAATCCGAGCAGCTCGTGAAGGGCGAACCAGGTGTGGGCGCTGCGCTCGCCGATCCTGCAGTAGGCCACGACTTCGCGGTCCTCCGTGACGCCCTTGGCGGCGTACAGCTCGCGGAGCTGCTCGACGGGCAGGAACTCGCCGGTGTCCGGGTTGACCGCCGTCACCCACGGGATGCTGGCGGCGCCAGGGATGTGGCCGCGGACCTGAGCATTCTCCTGAGGCAGATGCTCGGGCGCGGCGGCCTCCCCTGAGTACTCGGCGGGCGAGCGGACATCCACCAGGGCCGTGCCCTCGGGCGCGCCGACGAACTCGGCGAGCACCTGGTCGCGCTTGGCGCGGATGTCAGCCCTCGCCTCGGATGCCGCGTAGCGGCTGGTGGGCTCTATCTTCGTGGGCTCGTCGGTCAGATCGCGCCCCTCGAGCTCCCACAGCTTGCGGCCGCCGTTCATCAGGCTGACCCGGTCGTGGCCGTAGACCTTGAAGTACCAGTAGGCGTAGGCGGCGAACCAGTTGTTGTTGCCGCCGTACAGCACGACGTGGCTGTCGGCGGTGATCCCGCGCGAGTCCAGCAGCTGCTCGAACCCGGCCTTGTCCAGGAACGTGCGCCTGACCGGGTGCTGAAAGTCAGCGCGCCAGTCGAAGCTGACCGCGCCCGGCACGTGACTGCCTTGATAGGCCGTGGCGTCCTCGTCCACCTCGGCGATCACGACGTTCGGGTCGTCCAGATGGTCTGCCACCCAGTCGGTGGTGACCAGCGCATCGGTAGTGGAAGCCATTGGCATCTCCTCAGAGTGGGACCGTTGGACGACACGCTAGCCAGCCGCCACTGAGGCGTCAGCCGGGAGTACGGTGATAACCACGCGAGCAGGCCGTGCACAGCAGTGCGAACAGTGGGAACCGGCTCAGGGGCAGCGCGCTACTGACGCACGAGCGGGCGGTACTGGATCCGAGGCGGCTGGTCGGCCTCAGCGCCGAGGCGCGCGCGCCGGTCCGCCTCGTAATCGCTGTAGGAGCCGGAGAACCAGCGCACCTGGCTGTCCCCCTCGAAGGCGAG
Organism: Egibacteraceae bacterium; assembly: GCA_035513815.1. Taxonomy (GTDB): domain Bacteria; phylum Actinomycetota; class Nitriliruptoria; order Euzebyales; family Egibacteraceae; genus DATKBU01. Next base: position 66 of record DATKBU010000149.1, on the reverse strand, counting down.
GATGTGCGTCGCGATCCGGTCTAGGAACCAGCGGTCATGGCTGATGACCACCGCGCAGCCGGCGAA
>DATKBU010000148.1:0-11743 GCA_035513815.1 Egibacteraceae bacterium | reverse complement strand
GTGCCGACGCCGGTCGAGGCGCTGCGCATGGGCGAGGTCGATGCCGAGGCCGTGCGCCGGCTGTTCGCGACGCTGGAGTTCCGCGCCCTATGGGAGCGACTGTCCGAGCAGGTCCTCAACAAGGTCGCCGAGCAGGAAGCCGATGGGTTCGCCGCCGAGCCGCGCCGTCTCGGCCCGGGGGACCTGGTCGGCTGGATGAAGGAGCTCCCGCAGGATGCGGCGCTGGCCATCGTGCCGACCGTCGCGGGCCGGCCGCCTCAGACGCGGTTCCCCGGTGTCGCTTTGGCCGCCGATGGGCTGAGCCCGGGCGCGGCGCATCTGGACGACCTGGCGGCAGAGGACCTCGACGCCATTGAAGAGGCGCTGGCCGATCCGGACCGGCCGCTGCTGGTCCACGGCCTCAAGACCCTCCTGCATTCCGCGCGCTCCCGCGGCTGGGCGGTCGCTGGCGTCCAGATGGACACCGAGCTCGCCGCGTACCTGGTCCAGCCCCAGCAGCGCAGCTACGACCTCGAGGATCTGGCGCTGCAGTACCTGAACAAGCATCTGCGGACCGCGACCGAGGACGCCGACAGCGGTCAGCTGGCGATGACGGTCGAGGACGACTGGGCGGACCGCTGCATGCGGGCCGAAGCCTTGCTGGCGCTCGCGGCGGCGCTAGGCGATGCGCTGGCCGAGCGCGATCAGGCGCCGCTGCTCGCCGACCTGGAGCTGCCGCTGGTCCCGGTCCTGGCTGACATGGAGCACGTGGGAATCGCCGTGGATCTGGAGCTGCTCGCCGAGATCGGCGAGACGCTGGCCGACCGCATCACCGGGCTGCGCGACGAGATCTACAGCTGGGTGGACGAGGAGTTCAACCTCGACTCGCCCAAGCAGCTGCAAGTCGTGCTGTTCGAGCAGCTCGGCCTTCCGAAGACGAAGAAGATCAAGACCGGCTACTCGACCGACGCCAACGCGCTCACGTCCCTGGTCGACGCCCATCCGATCATCGAGCCGCTGCTGGAGTACCGCGAGGTGTCCAAGCTCAAGGGCACCTACGTCGATGCGCTGCCGCCGCTGGTGAATCCGTCAACGGGGCGAATCCACGCGGAGCTCAACCAGACAGTCGCCGTGACCGGCCGACTGTCCTCGCAGAACCCCAACCTTCAGAACATCCCGATCCGCTCGGCGACCGGGCGTGAGATCCGCCGCGCGTTCATCCCGGGCGAGGGCTTCACATCGCTGCTGGTCGCCGACTACTCGCAGATCGAGCTGCGCGTCATGGCGCACTTGTCGGGCGATGAAGGGCTGCTGGCGGCGTTCACCAGCCGCGAGGACATCCACGCCACCACCGCCGCGATGGTGTGGGACCTGCCGATCTCCGCGGTCGACAACACGCTGCGCAGCCGGATCAAAGGGATGACGTACGGCCTCGCGTACGGGCTGTCCGCGTTCGGCCTGTCCCAGCAGCTGGGGATTCCGCCGGATGAGGCCCGTGAGCTGATGGATGCCTACTTCACTCGCTTTCCCGGAGTGCGCGACTACCTGAACGGCGTCGTCGAACAGGCTCGCCGGGACGGGTGGACCTCCACCCTGTTCGGCCGCCGCCGCTACCTGCCGGACCTCACCAGCGACAACCGGCAGCGGCGCGAGATGGCCGAGCGCATGGCGCTCAACGCGCCCATCCAGGGAACGGCGGCCGACATCATCAAGAAGGCGATGGTCGCGGTGCGCGACGCGATGACCGCCGAGGCGATGTCCTCGCAGCTCCTGCTGCAGGTGCACGACGAGCTGGTCTGCGAGACCGCCGCAGGCGAGGAGGACGCGCTGCGCGAACTGCTCGTCGACCGGATGTCACGCGTCGTGGAGCTCGCGGTGCCGCTTGAGGTCGACACCGCGTCGGGCCCCTCCTGGTTCGAGGCGGAGAAGCACTGACCACCGGCGCCGCGCCGCCCAACGGAGAGGACGAGCGCGTCTCTCAGGCTGGCGATACGACGCCGGCAGGCGAGGGCGCCGCTGCGCCCGGCGCCGACATGCCTTCGCCCGCAGCGCCCGGGGCGCCCCCGCGGGGCCGCTTGTCGTCACTGGCCGGCCTGGGACCTGGCTACTGGAAGCTGTGGTCCGCCAGCGTCGTGTCCAACCTCGGAGACGGCACTAGCTTCGTCGCCTATCCGTGGCTGGCGTCGACCCTCACCCGCGACCCGATCCTGATCGCCGGCCTGGGGGTCGCGACCAGGCTGCCGTGGCTGCTGTTCAGCCTCCCGGCGGGCGCCATCGTCGACCGCGCCGACCGGCGGCGGCTGATGATGTGGATGAACGCAGCCCGGGCTGCACTGTCCGGCGCGGTCGCGCTCTCCGTTCTGACGGGCACGATGACCATTCCGCTGCTGTACGCCGCTGCGCTGGTCATCGGGTGCGCGGAGGTGCTGTACGACAACGCCGCACAGACGATCATGCCGCGCCTGGTGCCGCCAGATCGGCTGGAGCGCGCCAACGGCAACCTGTGGGGCGCCGAGACAGTCATGAATCAGTTCGTCGGCCCTCCGCTGGGGGGCGTGCTGGTCGCTGTGGGCTTGAGCGTGCCATTCTTCGTCGACGCCGGCTCGTTCGCGTTGGCCGGAGGGCTGATCCTGCTGATCGGCGGGCTGCACCGCGCTGCCCCAGCGGCGGACTCAGGGTCGCCTGCGACTCGCCGCAGCCTGGTCAGCGAGATGCGCGAGGGCTTCGCTTGGCTCTGGCGCCACCGCCTGCTGCGACTCCTGGCGATCATGCTCGGCGCCATCAACGCCGCCGGGGCCATGTCCTTCGCGATCTTCGTGCTGTTCGTGCAGGAGATTCTCGACCTGGGATCGGCCGGCTTCGGCCTCGTGATGACGGCTGGCGCCGTCGGCGCCGTGGTTGGGAGCGTGATCGCCCCGTCAATCACGCGACGCATCGGCGCCGGACCGTCGCTGTGGGCAACGCTCGGACTCGGGGTGCTCACACAGGCGGCGACCGGCTCGACGTCCGCGGCGCTGGTCGCCGGCGTCATGTCGGCGGGCTTCAGCTTCGGCGCCGTGTTGTGGAACATCGTCACGGTGTCCCTTCGCCAGCAGATCATCCCCGATCATCTGCTCGGCCGCGTCAACAGCGTCTACCGCTTCTTCGGCTGGGGGATGATGCCGATTGGCGCGCTCGCGGGCGGCGCTATCGTCGCGATCGTCGAGCCGCTCGCGGGCAGGGACCTTGCGCTGCGGGCGCCGTTCTTCGCGTCCTCGGCGATTAGCCTTGTCTGCCTGGGTATCGCGCTGCCCACGCTCACCACCGCGCGCGTCGAGGCGGCGAGATCCGCGAGCGCTGCGGCCCCTGCCTCGCGTTGACACTCCTACCAGGCTAAGAGACACTGGTGCGACACCCGCATGTGTCGGGTGCCTTTTCGTGCAGCCGCAATCGTCAACGCGGATGCCGCCAAACATTCTCAGGGAGACCGACAACCGCATGGACCAGTCCACCGACGAGACCCCTCAGGCGACCGCCGAGGCCCCCGCGCCTTCCGGCACCAGGACGCTTGAGGCAGCACCGCAGGCAGACCGCGAGCGCGGCGAGCAGATCATCCTCGAGGAGTTCGGCTCGCACGAGGAGTTCGAGAAGGCCCTCGAGGCGACGATCAAGGAGTTCGACGACGGCAGCATCGTCGACGGCGTGGTCGTCAAAGTCGATCCCGATGAGGTCCTGCTCGACATCGGCTACAAGTCTGAGGGCGTCATCCCGGTCCGCGAGCTGTCGATCAAACATGACGTCGACCCGAACGAGGTCGTTCAGGTGGGGGACGTCATCGAGGCCCTCGTCCTTCAGAAGGAGGACAAGGAAGGCCGGCTGATCCTGTCGAAGAAGCGCGCCCAGTACGAGCGGGCGTGGGGCAAGATCGAGGAGATCCACAAGAGCGACCTGACCGTGACGGGCACAGTCATCGAGGTCGTCAAGGGCGGGCTGATCCTCGACATAGGGCTGCGCGGGTTCCTGCCGGCTTCGCTGGTGGAGATGCGCCGGGTCCGCGACCTGCACCCCTACGTCGGCAAAGAGATCGAGTGCAAGGTCATCGAGCTCGACAAGAACCGCAACAACGTCGTCCTGTCACGCCGCAAGTTCCTCGAGGAGACGCAGAGCGAGTTCCGCAAGGAGTTCCTCGAGACCCTGCAGAAGGGCGAGGTCCGCAAGGGCACCGTGTCGTCCATCGTGAACTTCGGCGCTTTCGTCGACCTGGGCGGCGTCGACGGCCTGGTGCACGTCTCTGAGCTGTCCTGGAAGCACATCGACCATCCCGGCGAGGTTGTCGAGGTGGGCAACGAGGTCGAGGTCGAGGTGCTCGACGTCGACCTGGAGCGCGAGCGCGTCAGCCTGTCGCTGAAGGCCACGCAAGAGGACCCCTGGCGCCAGTTCGCTCGCCAGCACTATGTCGGGGAGTTCATCGAGGGCCACGTCACCAAGCTCGTGCCGTTCGGCGCGTTCGTGAAGGTCGACGAAGGCATCGAAGGGCTCATCCACATCTCCGAGCTGGCCGAGGCCCACGTCGAGGTGCCCGAGCAGGTCGTGAAGGTCAACGACCCGATCACGGTGAAGATCATCGACATCGATGATGTCCGCCGGCGGATCTCCCTGTCGCTGAAGCAGGCCGTGAAGGCCGGGTATGGCACCGAGCCCGACATCCAGCCGGAGCCCGAGCAGGTCGCTGCCCCCGTCGAGGAGGCCGCAGCCACCGGTTCGGCGAGCTCGACGATGGGCGCTGCCTTCGAGGCGGCGCTGCAGGCGCGATCGGAGTCTGAATCCGAGGGCGTCGCTGAGGATTCGACGGTGAACGTCGAGGACGTCGTCGCCGACTTGCGCGAGCAGACTGACGCAGGCGCGGACGACGCGGACTCGGGCATCGCGGAAGAGTCCGAGAGCCAGACGGCCGAGGAGTCAGCCGAGGACGCCAAGCCGGCAGCGGAAGCATCTGACGAGGCGACGGAGACCTCGGAGCCGGAGGCTGAGGAGTCTGGGCCGCAGGGCGACGCTGAGGAGCCAGAGGCCGCCGCAGACGAGGCAGAGGCACAGGCTGAAGAGCCAGAGGCCGCCGCAGAGGAGCCAGAGGCAGAAGCTGCGGTGTCCGAGCCCGAGGCCGACGCCGCCGAGGTTGGCCAGGAGGCCAAGGCCTAAGGCTTGGGAGGGCGCGTTGTTCCTCGTCGGCCTGACCGGTGGGGTTGCATCGGGGAAATCGACCGTCGCCGCGCGGCTGGTCAAGCATGGCGCTGAGCTCATCGACGCGGATGAGATCGCGCGCGAAGTCGTCCTCCCGGGCACGCCCACTTGGAAGAAGATCGTCGACCATTTCGGTTCTGAGGTCCTCGCCGACGACGGATTCATCGACCGGCCCGCGCTCGGCGCGATCGTCTTCGCCGACGGCGCCAAACGAGCGCTGCTGAACGAGCTGACTCATCCGCCGGTCATGGAGGTGATCGCCGATCGCCTGGAGGTGCTCGCGCCGTTCGACGGGATCGTCGTGCTGGACGTCCCGCTGCTGGTCGAGACCGGAGCGGATCTGGGCTGCGAGGCGCTCATCGTCGTCGCAGCCACCCCCGAAACCCAGCTGCAGCGCCTGGTCGGTCTGCGAGGCGCCAGTGAGCAGGAGGCCCGAGATCGAATCGCGTCGCAGGCGCCCCTGGAGGACAAACTCGCGGTCGCGACCCACCTGATCTGGAACGAAGGCAGCCTCGACGAGGTGCTCGCGGAGACTGATCGCGTGGCCGAGGATCTGCTTGGGCGGGCGCGCGAGAAGGCGGAGTCGCAGGCGCGCGAACTGCCGGACAACTGACCGTCAGGTACTGTCAGGGCGTGCCCGCTACCCGAGAACCAGTCCGGCTCGTGGACGGATTCGGCCGCGTCGCCGACGACCTGCGTGTCTCCATCACCGACAAGTGCGGCTTCCGCTGCACGTACTGCATGCCGGCCGAGGGCCTTCAATGGCTGCCGCGCTCGGAGCTGCTGTCGTTCGAGGAGCTGCGGCGGCTGGTCGGCATACTCGTCGACTTCGGAGTCCGGACCGTCCGCATCACCGGAGGGGAGCCGCTGGCGCGACGCGACGTGCCTTCGTTTGTGCGCATGCTCCGCGACCTCGGGGTCCAGCGATCGGTCGATCTGGACCTGTCGCTGACGACCAACGGCCAGCTCCTCGGCCCGCAGGCGGCCGCGCTGGCGCAGGCGGGGCTTGACCGTGTGAACGTGAGCTGCGACTCGCTGCAGCGCCATCGATTCGCCGAGATGACCCGCCGCGACGCCCTGGACGCCGTCTTGGAAGGGCTGCGCGCTGCCGATCTCGCCGGCCTGCGCCCGATCAAGCTCAACGTCGTGGTGATCCGCGGCACGAACGACGACGAAGTCGCCGACTTCGCGTGCCTCGCGCGCCAGACCGGCTACGAGGTGCGCTTCATCGAGTACATGCCGCTGGACGCGGATGGCGCCTGGAACCGCGCAGACGTGGTGCCGGCCCGAGAGGTGCTGGAGCGCATCGGCGAGGCCTTCCCGCTGCTGGACGCCCGTGAGGAGCCGGGGCCTGAGCCGGCGACCACCTACCGCTTCGCCGACGGGGCGCCCGGGGCCGTGGGTGTCATCCCCTCCGTCACCGAGCCGTTCTGCGATCGCTGCAACCGCATCCGCATCACGCCCGACGGGGGTTTCCGGACCTGCCTGTTCGCGCTCGACGAAACCGATGTCAAAGGCCCGCTGCGCTCGGGCGCCAGCGACGAGGAGCTTGCCGCGCTCATGGTCGAGGCGGTGCGCGGCAAGTGGGCGGGCCACAAAATCAACGATCCGGACTTCGTCCGCCCGTCCAAGTCGATGTCGATGATCGGCGGCTAGTTCCGCGCTCGCTGCGTTGACAAGTCCGGCGAAATTCGCCGTTTCCATCGACGCATCGCCCGCGCTCGATGTTCCCTCGACGGTTTCGGCGACATCTCGCCGCAACCGTCATCGCAGTCTCGCGACTGGCGCGGCGCGCGCGGGCGAGTCCCTCCCCGTCGGATCAGCCCTGCCACGGCGCGGCGGCGCCGCCATCGCCGCGCCCAGCAGCCACAGCGCCGCGATGCCAGCGCAGGCCGCCGCGAGAAACCCGTTGATGCTCGCCCGCGCCCGCAGCTCGATGCGCAGGATCGCAGGCTCGGGGTCGGGGATGGTGATCCCGAACGCGTCGAACAGGACCCGGTCCTCGATCACCTCGGCTGCCCGGCGGGCGTCCAGGTAGCGCACGGTGAACTGGACCGCGGCCGCGCCGAAGATGAGCGTCATGACCAGGGCGAAGACCGCAAGCCTTCGCCTCGATCGCATCAGCAGCAGATACGTCTCCTCGGCGCGCTCGAGCAGCTCCATCTGGGCGCGTCGCAGCTCCACAAGCTCATCGGCGTTGTCCATGGTCCTGTTCCTTACCCACCCGGCGATGGTGGCTGTCACACCGTGCTCCTACGATGGCGTCGATGGGCGCGTTCGAGGTCGTGAGCGAGTTTCAGCCCGCGGGCGATCAGCCGCGGGCGATCGACGGCGTCGCTGAGGCGATCGGACGCGGCGAGCAGGACGTCGTGCTCCTCGGCGTGACGGGCTCAGGCAAGACGTTCACGGCGAGCAAGATCGTGGAGGCCGTCCAGCGTCCGACGCTGGTGATCGCGCCAAATAAGACGCTGGCGGCCCAGCTTGCCAACGAGTTCCGCGAGTTCTTCCCGGCCAATGCAGTCGAGTACTTCGTCAGCTACTACGACTACTACCAGCCTGAGGCGTACATCCCCTCGACGGACACCTACATCGAGAAGGACTCGTCGATCAACGAGGAGGTCGAGCGGCTGCGCCACCGCGCGACGATGGCACTGCTGACGCGCAAGGACGTGCTCATCGTCGCGAGCGTGTCGTGCATCTACGGCCTGGGGTCGCCCGAGGAGTACCGCAAGCACGTCCTGACTCTGGACGCAGGGGATGACACCGACTTCGACAAGGTGCTCGCCAAACTGGTCGACCTGCAGTACGAGCGGAACGACCTCAACTTCACGCGAGGCAAGTTCCGAGTGCGCGGCGACACGCTGGAGGTGTTCCCAGCCGATAGCGAGCTTGCGTACCGTGTCGAGTTCTTCGGCGACACCGTCGACCGGATCACACGGCTGGATCCGCTCACGGGCGAGGTCTCCGCAGAGCTGGAGCAGGCGTGGATCTTCCCGAACTCGCACTACGTCGCGAGCCCCGAGCGCATGCAGCGCGCGACCGGGACGATCGCGGCCGAGATGAAAGAGCGCCTGGCTGAGCTCGAGAACGCCGGCAAGCTGCTGGAGGCGCAGCGGCTGCGGATGCGCACCAACTACGACCTGGAGATGATGCGCGAGATCGGCTTCTGCTCGGGCATCGAGAACTACTCGCGCCACATCGACGGGCGCTCGCCCGGCGAGCCGCCCCACACGCTGCTCGATTACTTCCCTGAGGACTTCCTGCTGATCGTCGATGAGTCGCACGTCACGATCCCTCAGATCGGCGGGATGTACGAGGGGGACATGTCGCGCAAGCGCACGCTGGTCGAGCACGGCTTCCGGCTGCCGAGCGCCTGCGACAACCGGCCGCTGACCTTCGAGGAGTTCCGCGCGCGCGTCCCGCAGACCCTGCATGTGTCCGCGACTCCGGGGCCGTTCGAGAAGCGCATGGCCTCGACGGTCGTCGAGCAGGTCATCCGCCCGACAGGGCTGATCGACCCAGAAGTCATCGTGCGGGCGACCAAGGGCCAGATCGACGACCTGATCGGCGAGATCCGTGCACGCGCCGAGGCCGACGAACGCGTGCTCGTGACCACGCTGACCAAGAAGATGGCCGAAGACCTCACCGACTACCTGCTGGAGTCCGGCGTCCGCGTCCGCTACCTGCACTCGGAGATCGACACCGTGCAGCGCATCGAGATCCTCCGAGAGCTGAGACTCGGCGAGTTCGACGCCCTGGTGGGTATCAACCTGCTGCGCGAAGGGCTCGACCTTCCTGAGGTGTCGATGGTGGCGATCCTCGACGCGGACAAGGAGGGCTTCCTCCGCTCGGAGACGTCGCTGATCCAGACCATCGGCCGCGCCGCGCGGAACATCAACGGCCAGGTGGTGATGTACGCCGACAACCTCACCGACTCGATGCGCCTGGCGATCAGCGAGACCAACCGCCGACGCGCGCTGCAGGTCGAGTTCAACGTTGACAACGGCATCGACCCCCAGACCATCCGCAAGAAGGTCGGGGACATCATCCAGATGGCGCGCGCCGCCGAGGCCGGGGTGCCGTACCGGGCCGGCGCTCCGAACCTGCGGGGGCGCCGCCGGCGCGCTGGCGCTGCCGAACGCGATGTCGTGACGGTCAGCGACCTCCCGCAGGAGGACCTTGCCAAGCTCATCCAGAGCCTCACCGACGAGATGCACGACGCGTCAGCCGATCTGCGGTTCGAGTACGCAGCCCGGCTGCGCGATGAGATCTCCGACCTCAAGCGCGAGCTTCGAGGCATGAAGGAGGCGCTCGGCTAGCGCCGCCGCCGCCCGGCAGCGCGGGCCTGCCTTGCCCTTGTCTGCTCCGCTCCTTCTGTTAGACTGCGCGGCTTTTCTCTGACGCACGCGCTGTCTCGACAGCGCCGGGCGTCCCATCGTCGCGACGGTATCGCCGGGGCAGCCCCATGCCTGGGGTCCGCCAGGTTCGCTGGAGGCAGTGAGATGATCGAGGCAAGACGCCTGACAAAGCGCTTCCGGCAGGCTGTGAAAGAACCCGGGCTCGCCGGCACGCTGAAGCATCTGGCGCGCCCGCGCTACCGCGAGCAGGTGGCGGTCGACGCGATCGATCTGACCATCGAGGCCGGCGAAGCGGTCGCCTACGTCGGCCCGAACGGCGCCGGCAAGTCGACCACGATCAAGATGCTCACTGGCATTCTCGTGCCGACTGAGGGTCATCTGACCGTCAACGGCCTGGTCCCGCATGAGAACCGAATCGAGAACGGCCGGCGCATCGGCGTGGTGTTCGGCCAGCGCACCCAGCTGTGGTGGGACATCGCGCTGGTCGAATCGTTCGCGCTGCTGCGCGACATCTACGAGGTTCCGGCTCGACGGTACGCCGAGAACATGGCCAGCTTCAGCGAGCTGCTCGGAATCGATGAATTCCTCGACCAGCCGGTGCGCAGCCTGTCGCTAGGCCAGCGCATGCGCGCGGAGCTGGCGGCCGCGCTGCTGCACGATCCCGCGATCGTGTACCTCGACGAGCCCACGATCGGGCTGGACATCGACGCGCGCGACCGCATCCGGGGGTTCGTCCGCGACCTCAACGCCCAGCGCGGGACGACTGTGATGCTGACCAGCCACGACCTCGGCGACATCGAGGGCATCTGCCAGCGCATCGTGGTGATCGACCACGGGCGGGTCGTGTACGACGGCGCCCTCACGGCGCTGAAGGACACGCACGCCCGCGAGCGCATCATCCACTTCCAGCTGCGTGAGCCGGTGACCGACATGGAGGAGCTCCGCCGCAGCATCGCTCCGGCGACGCTAGACGAGGCGGCGAGCGACCTCCATCTGAGCGCCCGCTTCAACCGCTTCGAGCTGCGCGGCGGCGAGGTGGTCGCTCGCGTGATGCGCCAATGCGAGGTCGTCGACTTTCACATCGAGGAGCCGAGCATCGAGCAGGTGATCCGCCGCGTGTACGCGCGCAAGCTCACGCTCGAGCCCGGCGCCGGCACGCTCCAGGGGGCGTAGCCGTGCGCAAGTACATGGCGCTGGCCCGCGTGGCGCGCCGCACGATGCTCGCCTACCGCGGGGGGTTCATCGTGCACGTCCTCGGAGCGACACTGGCCCTGGTCGCGCTGTTCTACCTGTGGCGTGCGATCTTCGCCGCCAGCACAGCCCTGGAGGGCTACACCTGGGAGCAGATGAAGGCCTATCTGCTGGTGGCCTTCCTGTCGAGCATGCTCGTGGCCTGGTTCGGCGAGTGGCGCGTGGCTGAGAAGATCATGGACGGTGAGGTGGCCGGCGACCTCGTGAAGCCGCTGGACTTCCAGCGTGCTCGCCTGGCGGAGGTCGTCGGCGCGGTCGCGATCGAGCTGGTCGTGAGCGCTGTCGCCGTCGCTGTGATCCTCGTCGCGTTCGGCTCGATGGTGATGCCGGGCGGGCTGCACGCGGCGCTGTTCGCCGTCAGCTTCGTCGCGGGCCTGATGCTCAAGTTCACCGTGGTGTACGCGGTCGCGCTCGTCTGCTTCTGGACGACCGGCTACCTCGGGGTGGTATGGGCGCGGACGGCGATCACCAACCTGCTGTCCGGCGCGCTCATCCCGCTCGCGTTCTTCCCCGGCTGGCTGCGCGGTCTGGCGCAGGCGCTCCCGTTTCAGGGCATCGTCGCGACCCCGGCAGCGATCTACCTGGAGCAGGTGGATGCGCGCACGGCCGTCCGGTTGATCGCGGTGCAGGCGGCCTGGATCGTCGCTCTCTGGTGGGTCGGCCGCTTCATGTTCAGCCGCGGCGTGCGCCAGGTCACGATCCATGGCGGCTGACCTGCTCCATCGCGCGCGGCGCAGCCTGTTCCTGTTCCGCCGGCTGTACACCCAGCGCCTCAAGTCGGTGCTCGAATACAAGGCTGACTTCCTGATCATGATGGTCGCCGCGGCACTGGTGCAGGGCCTGGGGTTCGTGTTCATCTGGGCGCTGTTCCGCCAGATCCCAGAGATCCACGGCTGGGGGATGTGGGACATCGTGCTGATGTTCGCCTTGATCTTCTT
>DATKBU010000147.1:0-2036 GCA_035513815.1 Egibacteraceae bacterium | reverse complement strand
TCGCCTTCGCCGGGGGTCGCCTGCGCCAGCGCCCGATCTAGCGCGGCCGATGCGGGCGTGTGAGCTGGCGTGTCCCGCGTGCCCGCTGATGCCTGGGACGTCGCTGCCAATCTTGCGTGGGGCGCACGCTAGGCGGGCCAGTGACCGGTATGGCTCACGAACGTCACAGAATTCCGTAGATTCATGATCGCGTCTCGCGATGTTTCTGCGCCTAACGTGCGCCCCAACGCACAAGTGACCGCTGATTGGCCGGCGAATCTTCGCTGGCAGGGGATCGGCGAACCGCTATTGCGCCGGTGCCCGGCCTGACGGGCGAGGGGTCGAATCGGCCTACACTCCGGCCGATGCGCTCCACCGATCGGACTCCGCACCACCTGTATGTCCACGTGCCGTTCTGTCGCCTGGTGTGCGCCTACTGTGACTTCGTGACGGTCGGCGGCCGGGCGGACGACATCCCGCGCTACGTCGCTGCCCTGATCGCCGAGCTGGCGCTGCGGCCGGCCCCCGGTGAGCTGCGGACCATCTACCTCGGTGGCGGAACGCCCTCGCTGCTGAGCGGCGAGCAGGCGGCGGCGGTGATCGAGGCGGCGCGGGCTCGCTGGGCGACATCGCCCGTCGAGGAGATCACCCTCGAGGCGAACCCGAGCCGGCGCGAACTCCCCGATTGGGCGGGACTGCGGGCCGCCGGCGTGACCCGCATCAGCCTCGGAGTCCAGTCGCTGCGCGACGAGGACCTGGACGCCCTGGCTCGCGGTCACAGCGCGGCCGAGGCGCGCGAGGCGTTCGCCGCAGCGCGCGCCGCGGGGTTCGGCAACATCAGCATCGACCTGATCTACGGCATCCCCGGGCAGTCGCTCGCGGACTGGAGCAACGGGATCCACGCGGCGCTTGAACTGGCGCCGGACCATCTCAGCTGCTACGCCCTCCAGCTGGCCCTCGAGCCGGACGAGTGGGCGGCGCCGCCGCGCCCCGGAGCCCTGCGCTGGCGTGACCGGATGGCCCCCAGGCAGGACGAGGAGCTCGCGGCGGAGCAGTACCGGGCCGCTGAGGAGCTCCTTGGTGCCGCCGGCTATCGCCATTACGAGCTCAGCTCGTGGGCGCTGCCGGGGCGCGAGTCGCGGCACAACGGGGCGTACTGGGCGCGCCGCGCCTACACCGGGATCGGCGCCGGTGCGCACTCCTACGACGGCGGCGACGAGCGATCCTGGAACGATCGCGACCTCGACCGCTACCTCGCCGCCATCGAGGCCGGCCAGCGGCCGGCAGGGGGAAGCGAGGTGCTGGACGAGCCGACGCGGGCGTTCGAGGCGATCGCGCTGGGCCTGCGCCGGTTCGACGGACTGGAGCGGCAGGCGTTCGCCGCCGAGTTCGGCAGCGATCCGGTCGATCGGTTCGCCGACCCCCTCGGAGCCGCCATCCGCGACGGGCTGCTCGAGGTCACCCCGCATCGCATTCGTCTCTCTGCACGCGGTCGACTGCTGGCTTCCGAGGTCCTCGTGGCCCTCGCCCCGGAGCCGGCCCCGTCGCGTTGACACCGGCTTCGGGGGAGCGGTACCATTCGGTCACCATCCGGTTGGCACTCTGGCACTGAGAGTGCTAATCGTGCTCAGGAGGCATCCATGAACCGCGATCGAGAGGCGAACCCACGCGCCGCGATCACGCCGGCGCTCGAGCTGACGGATCGCCAGCGGTCGGTGCTGCGCGCCGTGGTCGAGGACTACGTCCTCACCGCGGTCCCGGTCGGGTCGAAGTCCCTTGTGAGCCGCTACCGCCTGGCAGTGTCACCCGCGACGGTGCGCAGCGCGATGGCGGAGCTCGAGGCCCTCGGCCTGCTCACCCACCCGCACACGAGCGCCGGTCGCGTGCCGTCCGACCTGGGCTATCGGCTCTACGTTGAGTCGCTGATGCGCGAGGCCGAGCTCGACATGACCGATCGCCTGATGATCCGGCACCAGTTCAGCCAGGTGCAGCTGACCAGCAACGACTGGCTCCGCCTGGCGGCATCGGTGCTCGCCGGGAACACGCGCTCCGCGGCC
>DATKBU010000146.1:0-2219 GCA_035513815.1 Egibacteraceae bacterium | reverse complement strand
ATCGTCCGGGTCTTGCCCGACCCCGCACCGGCGAGGATGCACACGGGGCCGCTGAGCGTCTCCACAGCAAGGCGCTGCTCGGCGTTCAGGCCGTCGAGCAGGTCCGGTGCAGCGGTGGCGGGGACGGTTCCAGCGGGCATCTGTGCTCAGGCTAGCGAAGCGCTGAGACGACACGGCGCTGCCGTCCCCACAAGGTCCGCGGGCGGGTCACGGCGATGCCGCTCGCATTGGTCAAGCCTCCGTTAGCGTGCCAGCAGCGCGCGCAGGTCCTCTGGCTCGGTCACGGGCCGCTCGCATGCGAACAGCCGGCACACGTAGGCGGCTGGACGCCCCTCGACGCGACCTCGGCCCGACAGCAGCGGGACGGCCGCCGCGCCATCAGGCTCGCCGACCGCCAGGACGCTGCCCGGCCGCCACGCTTCGCGATAGACCTCGATCAGCGACTTCGTCCGGTCCTCGCCGGGGTCGCCGACGATGGCGACCTCTCGCGGGCCGGCGAGCAGGCGCTCCATCGCTCGCAGCAGCTCGCCGTACCCGGTGGGCGCCTGGACCGCGCGCTGGGCGAACCGCGCGAGGGTCCGCTCGGCGTTGCGGGCGTGCGCCTGGTCGCCGGTCAGGCCCGCCAGCCGCAGGTGCACGTCGGCCATGACGCTTGAGCCAGCAGGCGTGGCGTTGTCCCACAGCTCGACAGGCCGCGAGACAAGCGCCTCGGCGTCGTGGGCGGTGGTGAAGTAGGCGTCGGTGTCCCCGTCAGCGAATCGAGCCTCCGCGTCGGTCGCGAGCTGAACCGCCCAGCTGATCCACCGGTCGTCGGGGTCACTCTCAGCCAGGACCAGCAGCGCCTGCGCCAGGTAGGAGACGTCCTCGAGGAACGCGCCCACGCGGGCGCCGTGGCCGTCCTTCCAGGCGTGGCGCAGCTGCCCATCGACGACCAGCTCCGCGGCGAGAAACTCGGCGCTGGTCCGCGCGGCCTCGACGTAGCGCTGCGCCCCGAGCGCCGCGCCGGCCTCCGCGAGGGCGCCGATCGCCAGCGCGTTCCAGCTGGTGAGGATCTTGTCGTCCAGCCCCGGAGGCACCCGGTGCCGCCGCCGCTCGTACAGGGCTGAGCGGACTGCGGCCAGCCGCTTCGAGAAAGCCGGATCGCTCTCCTCGCGCCCGCCCGCCTCGTGCAGGATGTTGGCGCCTTCGAAGTTGCCCCCCTCGCTGACGCCGAAGAACGCTTCCCAGTCGGCGGGGTCCTCGCCGGCTGATGCGACGACCTCAGCGAACTCCGCTTTCGACCAGACGAAGAACTTGCCCTCGACGCCCTCGGAGTCGGCGTCGGTCGCCGAGTAGAAGCCGCCGCCGGGATGGCGCATCTCGGCCAGCAGGTAGTCGGCGGTTTCGGCGGCAACGCGCCGGAAGCGCTCGTCGCCGGTGACCTGCCATCCGTGGGTGTAGGCGCGCAGCAGCAGGGCGTTGTCGTACAGCATCTTCTCGAAATGGGGGACCAGCCAGCGCTCGTCGACCGAGTAGCGGGCGAAGCCTCCGCCGACGTGGTCGTAGATGCCGCCGCGGGACATGGCGTCCAGCGTGTGCGCGGCGGCCCGGAGAGCCCTCTCCTCGTCGGTGCGCAGGTGGTGGGCGAGCAGGAAGTCGATCGTCATGGCGTGCGGGAACTTCGGCGCGGGGCCGAACCCTCCGAGGCGCACGTCCCACAGCCGCACGCAGCCCTCTGCCGCCGTCGCCGCCACCGACTCGTCGACCGGTGCGGCCTCGCTCGCGACCTCCTGTGAGGCGCGCAGCTGCTCAGCCAGCCGCTTGCCCGACTCGACGACGTCAGCCCGCTGATTGCGCCAGGCGCTGCGCACCGCCTCGAGCACCTGCGGGAAGCCGGGCATCCCGTGGCGAGGCTCCTTCGGCCAGTACGTGCCGCCGAAGAACGGCACACCCTCCGGCGTCAGGAACACGCTCATCGGCCAGCCGCCGTGGCCCGTCAGCGCCTGCACCGCCGCCATGTACACGGCGTCGATGTCGGGACGCTCCTCGCGATCCACCTTGATGGACACGAAATCGCGGTTGAGCTGCTCGGCGACCTCGGGGTCCTCGAAGGACTCGTGGGCCATGACGTGGCACCAGTGGCACGCGGAGTAGCCCACGGACAGGAAGATCGGCTTGTCATGCGCGCGCGCTGCGTCGAACGCCGCCTCGGACCATTCAAACCAGTCGACTGGGTTGTC
>DATKBU010000145.1:0-2079 GCA_035513815.1 Egibacteraceae bacterium | reverse complement strand
CCTGCGTCCTTGCCCTCGAGGCGCTCATGGATCTCAAGGGTGGCCTTGAGCAGCAGGAACAAGCCCCCGAGTATCAGGATCAGATCCCGTCCCGAGATCTCCTGCGCGGCGACGGTGAACCAGGGCGCGGTAAGCCCGATGATGAATGACAGAAACGCCAGCAGTACCAGCCGGCTGACCAGTGCGAGCCCCAGCCCCAGCAGCCGAGCCCGCTGTCGCTGGGATTCCGGAAGCTTGTCGGCGAGGATCGAGATGAAGACCACGTTGTCGATGCCGAGGATGATCTCCAGCACCAGCAGCGTGGCGAATGCGATCCAGATGTCAGGGCTCGTGAGCAGCTCCAAAGTGTGCCCCGATCGAAGTGCGCTGTGCGTGGGTGCGAGATTCTACGCACGCGCGCCGATTCCCCATGCCGCTAACCGAGCGCTTGTCCCTTCCCCCGAGGCCCCCGGCAGGCGCACTCTGCATGCGCCGAGCGCCCGCCCGCGCCAGGATGTCCGTGACGCCGCGCGCTTGAGCAGACGACCGCTGTGGAGCTCATGAGGCTCATCACCTACAACGTCAACTCGCTGGCGCAACGCCTGCCCCGCCTGCGCGCCCTGCTCGCCGAGCACGCCCCCGACGTGGTCTGCCTTCAGGAGACCAAGTGCGGCCCCGACTCGTTTCCGGTCGAAGCGCTGCGGGCGGCGGGCTACGACGCCGTGCACCGCTCCGGCGGGCGCTGGGCGGGCGTGGCCATCCTCGCGCGGGCCGACCTTGCGCTAGACGACGTGTGCGCCGATCTGGCTGACGAGCCGGACGCCGCCGAGGCGCGCTGGATCGAGGCGACGGTCGGCGGATCCCTGCGGGTCGCCAGCGTGTACGTGCCCAACGGGCGCGCGCTGGGCACGCCGACGTTCGAGGCCAAACTGCGGTTCCTCGAGGCGATGGCCCGGCGAGCCGAGCAGCTGGCCGACGGGCGGGCGGTGATCGCAGGCGACATGAACGTGTGCCCGGCGAACCGCGACGTGTGGGACGTGTCGCAGGTGCACGGCGCGACGCACGTCACCCCCGACGAGCGCATGCGGCTTCAGGCCGTGATCGATGCCGGGTTCGTCGACGCCTACCGGCGCGTCGAGCCGCAGGAGAGCGGCTTCACCTGGTGGGACTACCGCGCCGGTCATTTCCATAAGGGGTTTGGGCTGCGGATCGACCTCGCGCTGGTATCGCAGCCCCTGGTTGACCGCCTCACGGGGGCCAGAGTCGACCGCGACTACCGCAAGCCGACCAAAGTCCGCGAATCCAAGCCGAGCGATCACGCGCCGCTCATCGTGGACTTCGACGGGCCTGCCTGATCTGCGTCACCGCCCGGCGTCACCGCTCGCCGGAGGCGTCATCCGCGGCCGCGTGGGCCTCTCGCACCGCCGGGGCGACCTTCGTGGCGTACAGCTCGATGCACGCCAGCGCCCGCTCGTGCGGGAGCGTCCCGTTCGAGTACTTGAGCACGAACCGCGACAGCCCGAGCGCGCTGACCACTCTGGTGATCTTGCCTGCCACGGTCTGCGGCGAGCCGGCGAACAGCGCCCCCTCCGGCCCCGCCTGCTGGTCGAACTGCTCGCGGGTCATGGGGGGCCAGCCGCGCTCCGCGCCGATGCGCGAGTGCATCGCCCGGTAGTGCGGCCACAGCTCGTCGCGGGCCTGCTCGTCGGTGGCGGCGACGTACCCGGGCGAGTGGACGCCGACCGGCAGCCTCGGCTTGCCGAACTGCTCAAGCGCCCGGTGGTATAGCTCCACCAGCGGCGCGAAGCGCAGCGGATCCCCGCCGATGATCGCCACGATCAGGGGGAGGCCGTACCGGGCGGCGCGCACCACCGACGCGGGAGTGCCGCCCACGCCCACCCATGTGCGCAGCGGTCCCGACTCCGTCGGCGGGTAGACGAGCTGGTTCTCCAGCTGGGCGCGGACGGTGCCCGACCACGTCACCGGCCCGCCCTCGAGCAGCGCCGCGAACAGATCCAGCTTCTCTTCGAACAGCACCTCGTAGTCGTCCAGCGAGTAGCCGAACAACGGGTACGTCTCGGTGAACGAGCCGCGCCCGAG
>DATKBU010000144.1:0-2341 GCA_035513815.1 Egibacteraceae bacterium | reverse complement strand
GATGGCGACGCGCGGGGCCTGCTGCGCGCGGCGACTCGGCGCGAAGCGGTCGCGCGTGGCTTCGAGCTCGAGGAGGCACTGATGGCGTCGCTGGCTGTTGGTGCGGCGCTCCGCCTCACCGGCCGGGCTCACGAAGCGCTGGCGCGCAGTCGGCGGGTGTGGGCGGATGCGCAGCGCGCCGTTCTGCCGCAGGTCAGCGTCGAGGCCGGCTACTGGCTGGCCCGCTCGCTCGCCTTCATGGGCGAGCTGTTTGAGGCCGAGCAGGTTGCGGCCCAGGTCAGCGAGCTCGTCCGACGGGTCGGTGACGAGCCACGCGCCCGACATCGGGTGGTCCGCGTCGTTGCCCATGTTCGGATGGAGCGCGGCGAGGGGCATGAGGCACTGCCCCTTCTCGAACAGGCGGTCTCGGACGAGCCCAACCAGCACCAGCGCATTGCGTTGTACGGCGATTGCGCCGTGTGGCGGGCGCGTTTTGATGGCCCGGCGGGTGCGGCGGTCGTGCGGGCCCATACGGCCAGCGGTCGCCGTGCTTCCTCCGCGGTCCGCTGCCCGCGGTGCGGCGCGGAGCTCCTGCTGCTCGCTGCCGAGGCGTTGGCGCGCATCGGCGAACGCGATGCCGCGCGGGCGACGCTCGACGAGTGGGACGGGCTGGCTCGGGCACAGGATGAGCTCGATCGGGTCATCCGTCTGCAGGTGGGTGCGTTGGTCCAGGAGGAGCCACTTGAGCGCGCCGGCGGGCTCGAATCGGCGCTTGCCACGGCCCGCGCCTCCCCGTACCGGTTGGCGGCGCTGTGGGTGTGGCTCGATCTTGGATTGACGCTCGCGGAGGCCGGCGACGAACGTGCCGTCGACGGGCTCGCCGCGGTGGCCGTAGCGGCCCAGGAGAAGGGTGCCGAGACCGTCCGCATGATGGCGGAGCGAGGGCTGCGCCAGCTCGGCGTCCGCCCCTGGCGGCGTGGGATGACCGGAGCGCCGCTCACCGCCCGCGAGGAGGAGATTGCGCGCCTCGTGGCCGCCGGAGCCACCAATCGGGAGGTCGCTGACGCCCTCTATCTGTCGCCCAAGACCATCGAGCGGCATCTGGCCAACGTCTTCCGAAAGCTCGACGTTCGCAATCGGACCGAACTCGCGGCGCGCCTGGCCGATGGAGTGCGCCAGATTGAGGGATCTCCCTGATGATCGGTCGGGGCTCCGAGGCATAGCGTCACTTCCAGTCAAATTTCCACTTTCTGGAGGTGTCGTCATGGCACACGACAGCGTGAAGCTCGCCGCTCGTTCGAGCGGCCTGATCGTAATTGCGTCGTTGCTCGTGCTCGCTGCGCTGTTCATCGGATCGGTGATGGACAGGCCGCAGCCCGGCCGCGACGCGCGCGCGCCTGAAACGGGCGCGCACGGAGGCCTGCTCAACGAGGCGGAACGCCGGACGGTTCAGCGTGTGATCGGCGACAGCCTGCCCGCAGGAGATCTGCTGAACGGCGCCGAGCGGTGGTCGCGGGTCGCCGGTGTCGAGGACGACGACGCACCGCCGGCGCACGATCCCGGATGGAAGGAGCGTGCCGGCGGATGGTGAGCGCCGGCCTGCACGCCTGACTCGGGGCCCGCCACAGATGCGATGCGGGTTCCGAGTCCGCGCGGCGGCCGCAGCCACGGGCGTGCAAAGTGCGCAATTGACCGCCCCGACCGCGTACGACCGGAACCGCCATGGGGCCGCGAGCGCGGCGCTCCTTCGCGCCGCGCTGCCGGCGGTGGCCACGGGTTGGGCAGCGGCGCTTCCCCCGCGCTTCGAGCGCGACTTCCGCCGGCTCACGCCGGATCGCCGCACAGCTGTCGTGCTCCATCACTACCTCGGGCTGTCACTGCCCGAGGAGGCAGACGCGATCGGCGTTCCGCTGGGAACCGCCAAGTCGCGCGTCCATCACGCGACCCGTGCACTTCGCGCCGCGCTCGAGGCCGATGCCCGCGGCGGCGGTCACATGACGCAAGGGGGTTCGGCATGAACCGCAACGACGACTTCGACAACACGCTCGAGGCCTGGCTCCATCGCCAAGCGCCAGCGCAGGCTCCTAACCGGGTGCTCGATGCAGCGCTCGAGCGCGCGGCCACCGAGTCGCAGCGGCGCAGCTGGCTGCAGCGCTTCTTCGGAGGAACCGCCATGACCCTCATGATCCGCACCGCGGAGGTCGCCGCCGTGGTCGCCGTGTCAGGAGGTGCCGCCTCCCTGGCTGGCCGCGTCCTGCACGGCCTCCCGGGTGGCCTCCTGGCTCGCCTCCTCGCGCGCCTCCTGCTCGCGCGTTCGGCGGTGCCGGGCGATCGCCTCGCACGCCTCGTCGATGTCGCTGGT
>DATKBU010000143.1:0-8312 GCA_035513815.1 Egibacteraceae bacterium | reverse complement strand
CGGGCGGCGCGGGCCGCGCGGGTGGCGCGGGCGGCGCGGGCGGCGCGGGTGCGCGGGTGGCGCGGGGCCTCCCGTCGTGCGGTCTGCACGAAGGATCTCTGCGGGACCGCGATTCTTTGGGCTCTTTCGCATGAGGACCGGGTCACATGGTCCCCGTAGGCTCGGAGTGACTGGCCGGGTCGCAGGACGCGCCGGGCCCGGATCTGCCTGAGGGAGCTGAGCGCGTCGCCGCCATCTCGTCTGGCGGCAGCCGATCCAGGGGAGAGTGCACTGCAGACAGGTCACGAGAGGTGAAGCCATGAGGATCCTGTTCGCTGATGCTTTCGCCGCCGACCATCTGCCCGAGCTGGAAGCGCTGGGGTACCAGCCCGACATGCGCCCAGACCTCGGTCCGGACGAGCTCGCTAGCGCCATCCCAGGGTTTGAGGCCCTCGTCGTGCGCAGCACCCGGGTCACGGCTGCGGCCCTGGACGCCGCCGATCGCCTGGGGCTCATCATCCGAGCGGGCGCGGGGGTCAACACCATCGATGTCGAGGCCGCGGCGCAGCGCGGCGTCTACGTCTGCAACGTCCCGGGCCGCAACGCCATCGCTGTGGCAGAGCTCGCGTTCGGCCTGCTGCTCGCGATCGACCGTCAAATCCCCGACGCGGTGGCGGATCTGCGGTCGGGGCGCTGGCGCAAGAAGGCCTACGCCAAGGCGCGAGGGCTGCACGGGCGCAGCGTCGGCGTCGTGGGACTCGGTCGCATCGGCCTGGAGTTCGCCGAGCGCGCCGTCGCATTCGGCATGCACGTGCTTGCGGTGGCCAAGCCGGACCGGGCGCCGCACAGCGCCGAGCGCGCAGCCGACCTCGGGATCGAGTTCGTGGCAGATCTCGACACGCTCGCCCGGCGCTGCGACATCCTGACATTCCACGTCCCCGCCGGGCCGCAGACCAAGGGCTTGATCGGCCGCCAGCTGCTCGATGTGGTCAAGCCGGGGGCGTGGATCATCAACACCTCTCGGGCCGACATCGTCGACGACGCAGCGCTTCTGGCGGCGATGGACGCCAAGGGCGTGCGCGCCGGCATCGATGTGTTCCGTGAGGAGCCGTCCTCAGGCGAGGGCGAGATCGACTCGCCTCTGGCCCGGCATCCCAACGTCTATGGAACGCACCACATCGGCGCCTCCACCGAGCAGGCGCAGTCCGCGATCGCCGCCGAGGTCGTGCGGATGCTGCGCGCCTACGCCGCCGGAGAGGTGCGGCACTGCGTGAACCTGGAGACCAAGCCGCTGGGCGTCACCGCGCTGGTCGTCCGCCACCGCGACGAGGTCGGGGTCTTGTCCGACGTGCTCGCCGTCCTGCGAAAGGCGAATCTGAACGTCGAGCAGATGGACAACCGGGTGTTCGCCGGCGCGCAGGCCGCGTGCGCCACGATTCACGTGAGCGGGGCTGTCCCGGAGGATCTGCGCTGGCAGCTCGCCCGGATCGACCATGTGCTGCATGTCGATGCCAGGCCGCATGCGCCCGGCGAGGGCGAGTAGGCAGATGACGTGCCCACACGAGCTGCGATGAGCGGAGCCGACGACGCTACGGCGCCGGAGTCGCAGGGACCGACTGGCTGGCTGCGACCGGTGCGGCTCCTGCTCGCGACCGACTCGGGCAGGACCGTCCTCAGCTCCGGTCCAGCGCTCGGGGTGTATCGGATCAGCAGCTCCGGTCGCCGCCAGACGGGCGTGATCGCCGATGCGCTGGTCGAGGCGTGCTCCAGCGGCAGCCTCCGCGGTCACGAGCAGACCAGAGCCGATCGCGAGCAGGCGCTGATAGCGGATCTGGATGATGTCGAGGCGCTGGTCGGTCCGGCCGTGCTGGCGCACCGCCCCGCTCCCGGTCTCGCGGCCGCGCTCGACCGGCTGGCGGCGGGTGCGCCGTCGGCGAGGTGGCTGAGCGCTGACGGCGCCCGCCACGACGTCTGGCTCATCGGGGGGGAGCAGCTCAACTGGCTGCAGTCCGCCTGCGCGCTGCTGGATCCGCTGTACATCATCGATGGCCACCACCGCATCGCCGCCGCGGCGCGCAAGGACGAGATCCGCAGGCGGGCTGGGCGGGCTGGGGGAACCGGTTCGTCCGGCAGATTCCTGGCGGCAGTCTTTCCCACCGACGAGCTGGCCGTTCATGCCTACCACCGCGTCGTGGATCTGTCCGGCGGCCCGTCACGCGATCAGCTGCTTGACCAGCTGTCGCAGCGGTTCGACGTCACCCCGGCGGATGGCCTGGATGACGCCAGACCCACGGCTCCGGGGGCGTTCGGCCTGGGCCTGGACGGCCGCTGGCACCGGCTGCGCCCGAGGCGCCCGGCCGCCGGCGCGGCAAGGCAGACCGATGTGGCAGGGCAGACCGACGTGGAACTGCTCGAAGAGCTCGTGCTCAGGCCGTTGATCGGCATCGCGGACGCTCGCCGCGATGAGCGAACCGCCTTCGTGCCCGACGTCGATGACCCGCAGGCGCTGATCGAAGCCGCGAGTCGACCCGATCGCGCATGCTTCCTCGTTCACCCGCTCACCATGGATGACGTACTGGCCGTGGCCGACGCGGGCCGCGCGCTGCCTCCGAAGTCGACGTGGTTCGATCCGAAGCCGATCACCGGCGCGGTTCTGCCCGCCGAGCGCCTCCCGATCGGAGCCGCGGAGCCGGCCGCGCCGCTGTAACGGACTACCCTAGCTGGCTGTAGGTCGTGTCAAGTACATCTTGCGACAGGCTCATGTGCCCTCGGCGCCAGCGGGGGCTGGTGGGCTTGTGTGGCGGTCGGGGCATCCACGGCAAGGCCATCGGCGAGATGACCTTGGGCCTGCCGCCCACCCGGGCGACCTCGCGCAGGTAGTAGTAGGTCTCCCTCCGATGACGCGCCCGCCCTTGCCGACTGCGAGCTTCTCGACGCGGGTTCCGAGCATGAGCTCCACGCCCAGGCGCCGGGCCTGGCCGGCGATGCGCGGATGTAGGCGCGCGAGTGCGGGACGATGTTGTGCATCCGTGCGCTGGAGAACGGCGGCTCCGACGTTGGGCCGTAGAACTGCAGGCCCAGCCGGCGCAGATCCTCGAGCGTGCGCCCGGCCTCGCGGATCAGCAGCTCGCGAAGCTCTGCGTTCTCGTGCCGTTCCAGGTCGCCGTTGGCGGCCGCCATGTCCGCGGTGAAGGCCTCGGCGCTGTCGCCGATGCCGCGCCGGCGCTGCATCGTGGTCCCCGCGGCCGAGAAGAACCCGACCGACATCGCCGTGGTGCCGCCCAGCCGCGCCGCCTTCTCGACGACGACCACCTGGAGCCGCTGGCCGCAGCGCCGATGGCTGCCGCCAGACCCGCTCCGCCGCCTCCCACGACGACGACGTCGGCTCGGGTCATGGCTCCTCCCCTGGCCCTACGGCGATCCTTTCGTCGCCACCTTATGCCCCGCGCCCAGCCGGGGTGACAGGTCGAGGGTCTCCCGCTCGTCGCGGAACTGGGCGAGCAGCTCACGCAGCGGCGTCGGCTCCAGGCCGAGCGCGGCCGCCGTGGCGTCAGAGGACAGGCTCGTGTCGTAGGGGATCGGAGCCGGCAGCGTCAAGGAAGGATCGGGCGGGCCGGTCCGCAGGAGGCCGGGGTCAAGGTCGAACACGTCGGCGGTGAGGTGCGCGAGCCCCGTCCGCGTGCTGGACTCGCCGCCGCAGCAATGGAAGATCCCGCGCAGGCCGCGCTCGATGATCCTGCGGATGCGCTCGGCGCTATCGCTGGCCAGGCTCGGGGTCGCACGGGTGTTGATCGCGTGGCTCTCCCACACCGTGAACGTGCGGGACCGGCTCAGCGCGTCGACGATCGACGCGACGAAGTAGCCGAATCCGGCGTCCTGGCTGCGGGGGAGATCGGGACGGGCCCAGTGGGTCCCGTTGACCCCCGACACCCGCGCGACGGCCGCGTCGTCGGCTCGCTCGAGGGCCACGAGCTCGCTGGCCGCCTTCAGGAAGCCATACAGGTTGATCGGATTGGGCGGCGTCTCTTCGCTCGCGGGCGCCTGGGTGCCGTCGAACACCCAGTCCGTCGAGACGAGGACGAGCTTGGCCCCGACCTCGTTGGCTGCGGCGGCGAGCCGGCCGGTCGCCCCGACGTAGGCGTCCCACGCGCGCCGGCGGTCCGCGTACAGCCCGAGGAAGTCGTTGAGGATGGCGCAGTGCACGATCGCGTCCGGTCGGAAGGCGCGCACGCTGCGGCGGATCGCCTCCTCGTCGCCCAAGTCGACGGGTGCCCAGCCGAACGCTGCCGGCTCCGCCGGCCGCCATGCGTGCACCGGGCAGAACACTTCGTCGCTGTGGCGCTCCGTCATGACCTTGACCACGTTGCTGCCGACGAAGCCAGTCCCCCCCGTGACGTACACGCGCATGACGATCTCGTCCTCCTACGGTCAGGGATCGATCTCTGCGATGTCGACAGGCCGGTGCTCGGAGACGGATCGCAGGGCCGCTTGGCCGATCACCAGCGGCGCTCTGCCGTCGGCCCCGGTGACCGGGGGCTCGGTCTCCGCTTGCACGGCGGCGACGAAAGCCTCCCATTCCGCGATGTAGCTGGGGATGTAGCGCTCGATGAAGAAGTAGGGCAGCGTCGGCGCTCTGGCGCCGTCGGCGGTCCGCACGATCCCTGTGTGGTTGAGCGGGTTGTCGGACGCGGCCACGCCCTCCGAGCCGAGCACCTCGACGCGCTGGTCGTAGCCGTAAACCGCCTGGCGGCTGTTGTCGATGAGCGTCAGCGTCTCGTCGGCGTGCTCCAATACCACGCCCGCGGTGTCGAAGTCGCCTAGATCGCCGATTGCGGGGTCGATGCGAACCGCGCCCGTCGCGAAGACCCGGGCGACCTCGCTGCCGACCACGTACCGCGCCATGTCGAAGTCATGAATCATCTGGTCGAGAAAGATCCCGCCGGAGGATTTCAGGTACTCAAGCGGCGGCGGCGCAGGGTCGCGGCTGGTGATCCGGACGAGGTGGGGGGTTCCGATCGCACCGCTTAAGACCGCCTCGCGCACTGAGCGGTGAGCCGGATCGAAGCGGCGGTTGAAGCCGACCTGCAGCGGGACGCCGGCCTCGGCGACCGCCGCCAGGGCGCGGTCGATCTCCGCGAGGTCCAGCGACAGGGGCTTCTCGCAGAAGATCGCCTTGCCGGCCCGCGCGCTGGCGATGATGAGGGGCACGTGGCTGCCCGCGCTGGAGCAGATGGCGACCGCCTCGACGCCGGGTGCGTCGATCGCCTGCTCAGCCGTCGCAGCGACCGGCGCTCCGCCGAGCCCGTCTGCGACCTTCTCGGCGACCGAGCGGATGGGGTCGTACACGGCGGCGACTGCCGCGCCCTCGACGCGCTGGTCGATCAGCCGGGCGTGCAGCGCCCCGATGCGCCCCGCGCCGAGCAGCGCGATGCCCAACGGTGCGCTCCGATCCGTCACACGCATCACTCCTCATCCAGCGGCTTGACCGATTCCCACCGCTGCGAGCTCCACGACCTCAGCAGCGCGCTCTGCACGCTCACGTACTCCAGGGCCTGGTCGAAGCCGGGGACGAACGGCTCGCCGCGGGCGACGGCCTGGAGGAACTCGTGGTCCTCGATCGCGATGAGGTCTTCGAAGCCGATGCCGTTGGCGCTGCCCGGCACGAACCGCCCGTGATAGGGGAAGCGCTCGCCGCCGAACACCGTGGTGTAGCCGGTGTGCGGCTCGCCGCTGCGCAGGTACACCTGGAGCTCGTTCATGCGCTCCAGGTTCCACGACAGCGCGCCCTCGGTCCCGTAGACGTCGAAGGCCATCCGGCTCTCCGGTCCCACCAGCGTCCGGCAGGCCTCGAACGTGCCGCGGGCGCCGGTGGAGAACACCGCCAGGGCCGAGAACCAGTCCTCGTTCGTGACGGCCGCCGTGGGATCGTCCGGCTGCCCCCGGTCGTAGTGGGTGCCGCTGCCGGGTCTGGGCAGGGGCCGGGAGGGGATGAAGGTGTCCCCGGCGCCGACCACCCGGTCGATCGGCCCGAGCAGCATGTGGGCCAGGTCCACCGCGTGGCTGAGCAGATCGGTGGTCACCCCGTAGCCGGCCTGGTCCAGCAGGAACCGCCACGACAGCAGGCCGAGGGGGTCGCTGCCGTACATCGAGAAGAACGTGGCCCGGTAGGCGCGGATCTCGCCGAGCTGGCCGTCGTCGATCAGCTGCTTGGCGTAGCGCACCATCGGCGCCCAGCGGTAGTTGTAGCCCACGCCGGTGATCACCCCGGCCGCCGCCGCGGCCCTGGACGCCCGCGCGGTCTGGGCCGGTGTGCCGCCCACGGGCTTCTCGCAGAACACGTGCTTGCCCGCCGCGGTTGCCGCCTCGACCAGCTCCACGTGCAGCATGTTGGGAGCGGTGACGACGACGACGTCGACGTCGGGGTGCTCGACCGCCTTGCGCCACTCGGCGGTCGCCTCGCGGAAGCCGAACGATGCGACCGCTTCGTCCCTGCGCTCCGCAGAGGTGTCGGCGCAGATCACGAGCTCGGGATCGGCCTGGCGGTCGGCGAACAGCATCGGGATGCGCCGGTACGAGCGGCTGTGCGCCTGGCCCATCCAGCCGAAGCCGACGAGGCCGACGCCGATCGTCCTCATGCCTCCGCCCGCTTCTGCTGCGGCTTCGGGACCGGGCGCGCCTCCTCGGCCAGCTCATGGGCCGCCTCTTTGATTCTGCGGTCGCTCGCGGCCGCCTGCTCCAGCTCGTGGCTGAGCTCTTCGAGCTCGGTGCCGCCCGCCATGAGCTGGACGAGCTCGTCCCGGGTGACCTCGTCCTTTGGGAAATTGCCCATCGAGCGGCCGCGGTTGAGCAGCAGGAAGCGGTCGCCGACCGGGTAGGCGTGGTGCGGGTTGTGGGTGATGAAGATCACCGCGACGCCGCGGTTGCGCGCCTCGACGATGTAGCGCAGGACGATCCCCGCCTGCTTCACGCCGAGGGCCGAGGTCGGCTCGTCCAGGATCAGCACCCGCGCGCCGAAGTGCACGGCGCGGGCGATCGCGATCGACTGGCGCTCGCCCCCGGACATCTGCCCCACCGGCTGATCCGGATCGCGGATGTCGATCCCCATGGCCGCCAGCTGCTCGCGCGCCGTCTCCTTGGCGCGCTCGACGTCGAACCTGCGCAGCGGCCAGACGCCGACGGTCGGCTCGGACCCCAGGAAGAAGTTCCGCCAGATCGACATCATCGGGCAGAGCGCGAGATCCTGATAGACGGTCGCGATGCCGTGGTCCAGCGCCTCGCGCGGCGAGGCGAAGCGCACCTCGGATCCCTCGACGAGGTACTGGCCCTCTGAGGCGGAGTGCACGCCGGCGAGGATCTTGATGAACGTCGACTTGCCGGCGCCGTTGTCGCCGAGGACGCAGGTCACCTCGCCGGCGTCGACCGTGGTGGAGATGCCGTGCAGCGCCATGATGTTGCCGAAGTGCTTGGAGACATCGCGGACTTCGATGAGCGGGGCCGTGGCAGTCATCGCCGCGCCTCCTGGGCTTTCCGGCGCACGTAGTTGTTCAGCAGCACGGCGAGCAGGAGCACGACGCCCATGAACAGCCACCGCCAGTCGGTGTTCCATCCGGCGAATGGGATGCCGATGGTGGCCATGCCCATGATCAGCGCGCCGAAGGCGGCGCCGATGGTGGAGCCGAAGCCGCCGGTGAGCAGCGTGCCCCCGACGACCGCCGCGATGATGAACTCGAACTCCTGGCCGACGCCCTCGCTGGCCTGAGCCGACCGCAGCCGCAGCACGGTCATCACCCCCACGAGCCAGGCGGCCGACGCGGTCGTCATGAATAGCGCGACCTTCGTGCGCGCGACCGGCACCCCGACGCTGCGGGCGGCGACCGGATCGCCGCCCGCGCTGAAGATCCAGTTGCCGACCCGCGTGCGGAGCAGGACCCACGTGGCGATCCCGGTCAGCCCGATCCACCACAGGACGCTGATCCGGAAGTTGTGGGGCGGCCAGAAGGTGGACGCGAGGAGCGCGCGCGCCACCCCGTAGCCCCCGGCCTGGTCGATGCCCGACACCCGCACGGTGTTGGTGATGAGCTTGGTGAACCCAAGATTGGCGCCGCGCAGCACGAAGAACGTCCCGAGGGTGACGATGAAGCTCGGCAGGCCGGTCTTGATGACGAGCAGGCCGTTGGCCATCCCGATCGCCAGCGCAAATGCCAGGCTGGCCAGCATCGCCGTCCAGATGCCGAATCCCAGCTCGCCGATGAGCAGGCCTATGAGCAGGCCGGTGGTCCCGATCATCACCCCTGCCGACAGATCGAACTCGCCGCCGATCATCAGCAGGGCCA
>DATKBU010000142.1:0-18738 GCA_035513815.1 Egibacteraceae bacterium | reverse complement strand
CTCCCGTCGCTGCAGCCGACGATGACGGTGTCGCCCACGACAGTCGGCGAGGCGAACGACTCCCAGCCTTGATCGCCCATTCGATCCACCGTCCAGCGCGGGCGACCGGTCGCGACGTCTAGTGCGTACAAGTGACCGTCGCCGCCGCCGATGAAAGCCGCGCCGGTTCCCAGGGCCGCCGACGACATCGGTGCGGAGCGAGCCAGCCCGAAGCTCCACACCAGCTGGCCGTCGCGCAGCCTGTGGGCCTCCACCGATCCCGCTCCCGAGTCGCTCACCACCGTCCCGGCATGGATCGCGGGGGTTCCTGTGCGGTCGCCGCCGCCCTCAGCGCGCCACTGGGGTCGGCCGTCAGTCACGTTGACGCAGCCGAGCTCGCCGTTGCGCGACGCGTAGGCCACCGCGCCATCTGCGTAGGCCGCGGAGGCCAGGCACCCGGCTTCGGTCTCGTGGAACCATTCCAGCCGCCCGTCCTGGAGAGCCAGGGCCGCTACTCCGCCGCCAGCCATGCCTGGTCGAGTGCCTCCAACCGCGACAATCACGCGGTCGTCGGCCAGCAGTGGCGCTGAGCCGATCGGCACGCCGATCTCAGCCCGCCACCGAACTGACCCGGATGCGGCGTCCACGCATGACACGGAGCCGCCCTCGCAGCCGGTGTAGATGCGGCCATCAGCCGAAGCGATGGCGGCCCCGATCGCGCCACCGACGTGGACCTCCCACTCGGGCGCTCCGGAGTCCGCTCGCAGCGAGCGGAGTAGCCCATCGCGACCGCCGACGATCACCCGGGATCCAGCGGTGATTGGCGCCGCCTGCTGGTTGCGCGGGCCGACCCAGGACCAGCGCAGCTCCGGTGCGACGGTCGGCGCCAGCCCGGGGGAAGATCCTGATCGCGCGGCGTCGGCGCGCCACATCTCAGCCGTCACGGGGTGCCTCCCGTCTCGCGGCGCGACGGCGTCGCTCATGGCCGACCGCCGCTGCCTCTCCCTGTCTCGGGCC
This sequence comes from Egibacteraceae bacterium, assembly GCA_035513815.1. Lineage (GTDB taxonomy): Bacteria > Actinomycetota > Nitriliruptoria > Euzebyales > Egibacteraceae > DATKBU01. The sequence goes on along the minus strand of DATKBU010000142.1, from coordinate 17,742 downwards.
AGACTGCGAGCAGCGTCGGCGTGCGCCGCCGCTCTCGCCCGAGCTGAGCCGTTGAAGTGAACGGACCGCCTCATTTAACCAACCGCGGTCTCCTCGCATCGGCTGCCTCGCGCTGGCGTGCTCTAGGATGCGGCGCTCACCCTCACCCGCCGCCGACAGGAATCTCGCGTGCGCGATCTCACTGGAATCGTCAAGGCCTACGACATCCGCGGTGTCGTGGGAGAGCAGCTGAACGCCGACATCGCAGAGGCGCTGGGCAGAGCCGCAGCCGTCGAGCTGCACGGCGAGGCGGTCGTCGTCGCCACCGACATGCGCCCCTCGGGACCGGAGCTCGCGGAGGCGTTCATGCGCGGCGTTCGCGCGCAGGGCGTCGACACGGTGGACATCGGGCTGGCGTCCACCGACTTGCTGTACTACGCGTCCGGGCGGCTGGGTCAGCCCGGGGCCATGTGGACCGCGAGCCACAACCCCGCCCGATACAACGGGCTGAAGCTGTGCCGGGCCGGCGCTGAGCCGGTATCGATCGACACCGGGCTGGCAGCGATACGCGATCGGGCACAGGCGGATGATTTCCCGGCGGCGTCGAGCGAGGGCTCGCACTCCAGTCAGCAGCTGCTCGACGAGTACGCCGAGCATGTCCGCTCGTTCGCCGACATCGGCGCGCTGCGGCCGCTGAAGGTCGCCGTCGATGCGGGCAACGGCATGGCCGGCCTCGTCGTGCCGGCGGTCTTCGGCGACCTGCCGGTCGATCTGGTCCCGCTGTACTTCGAGCTGGACGGCACCTTCCCCAATCACCCGGCGAACCCCATCGAACCCGAGAACCTCCGGGATCTGCAGGCTGTCGTCGTCGAGCAGGGCTGCGATCTGGGGTTGGCGTTCGACGGCGACGCCGACCGGATGTTCTGCGTGGACGAGCGCGGCGAGCCCGTGTCGCCGTCGCTGATCACCGCCGTCATCGCCAAGACCATGCTGGACCGCAGCCCGGGATCGACGGTCCTGTACAACCTGATCTGCTCCAAGACGGTGCCCGAGACGGTCGAGGCCGCCGGGGGGCATGCCGTGCGCACAAGGGTCGGGCACTCCTACATCAAGGCGGTGATGAAGGAGACCGGCGCGCTGTTCGCCGGCGAGCACTCAGGCCACTACTACTTCCGCGACAATTTCCGTGCGGACTCCGGGCTGATCGCCTCGGTCATCCTTCTCGAGGCGCTGAGCGATCACGGCGGCCAGATGTCCGAGCTCGCCGCCCCCTACGACAAGTACTCCCAGTCGGGTGAGATCAACACGGAGGTCTCCGACCAGCAGGCTGCGATGCAGCGCGTGGCGCAGCAGCTCGCCGGGGAGGGCGAAGCGGACTGGACCGACGGACTCACGTTCGACGCCCACGGCTGGTGGTTCAATCTGCGGCCGTCCAACACCGAGCCGCTGCTGCGCCTGAACGTCGAGGCCGATGACGCCGAGACGATGGCGCAGGTGCGAGATCGAGTGCTTGACTTGATCCGCAGCTGAGCTGGTGACCCGCTCGGGACGAACGATCCCGGCGATGACAATCGATGACAGGGAGAGGCGCACATGGCAGTCGACGCCAAACTGATCGAGTTGCTCGTATGCCCTGATTGCCATGGGGAGATCGAATACAAAGATCGCCGCAACCTGATCATCTGCACCCAGTGCGGCCTTCACTACCCGGTTCGCGACGACATCCCCGTGATGCTCATCAGCGAAGCCACGCGACCGGAGCGCAAGCAGCGGTCGTGAGCTCCCAGCTGCGGGCGCGGCTGGACGGCTTCGCCCCGCGAGTGCTGCTGACGCTCGGCTCGGGGTTGGGCTCGCTCGCCGACGAGGTCGCCGACGCGGCCGTGATCCCCTACGCCGAAGTCGGCTTGCCGACCTCGACGGTGCCCGGCCACGCCGGCAAGCTGATCGCCGGATCGCTGCACGGCGTCCCGGTGCTGGTGCAGCAGGGCCGCGTGCATCTGTACGAGGGGCGCTCGCCGGCGGAGGTCACCGCGGTGGTGCGGGCGGCGGGCGAGGCCGGGGCGGAAGCGTTCATCGTCACCAATGCCGCGGGCGGGCTGGATCCGACGCTTGAGCAGGGCGACGTGGCGCTGCTGGGCGACCAGCTGAATCTCACCGGAGCCGACCCGCTGATCGGTCTGCCGGAAGTTGTGTTCGTCGACATGGGACAGCCCTACGACGCAGCACTTCGCGCTCTCGCTCGCGAGGCGGCCGAGTCCGCAGGCGAGCGGCTGCGCGACGCCGTCTACGCCGGGCTGTCCGGTCCCGCCTTCGAGACGCCGGCGGAGGTGCGGATGCTGCGCACGCTTGGCGCCGATGTCGTGGGGATGTCGACGGTGCTGGAGGTGATCGCCGCCCGAGCGGCCGGATTGCGGGTGCTCGGATTCTCCGTGGTGACCAACGTGCACCGGCCGGGCGCGGTCACCGATCACGCCGAGGTCCTGGAAGCGGGGGCGAGCGCGGGGCCGCGCCTGGCCGCGGTCCTGCGGGCCCTGCTGCCCCGGCTCGCGGATGCCTTGGATCGCGCGGGCGGCTGAGCTGGCGGCTCGCTGGTCGTTCGTCCGGCCCGGTGATTCGGCCCGGGTGACTCCTCGACCGGTGGTCCTCAAGTCCCGCCTGGCCCGGCGATTCGGAGCGAGGCGACTCCCCGACCGGGCGGTGCTCAGGTCCCGCGAGGCCCGGCTACCCTTGCGAGATGCACGCGATCATCCTGGCGGGAGGCAAGGGAACTCGTCTGCGCCCGCTCACCGACGCCTTGCCGAAGCCGCTCGTGCCGTTCATGGGCGAGCCGTACGCCGTCGGCCTGTTGCGGCGCCTGGCCGCAGCCGGGTGCGAGCGCGCGACCTTCCTGGTCGGCTCGGACGCCCGACCGTTCGCCGTGCTGATCGCCGCCGGAGTCGCGCTCGGCATCGATGTGACCGCCGTGGGGGAGGAGACGCCGCTGGACACGGCGGGCGCCGCGCGCCGCCTGCTGCATGCCCGCACCGACGAAGAGCCGGCGCTGGTCTGCAACGGCGATGTGCTCACCGACCTTGACTACACCGATCTGATCGCTCGCCACCGCGAGGCGGGGGCGACGGCGACCATCGCGCTGACTCGCGTCCGCGACACCTCGAGCTTCGGTGTGGTCGTGCGCGACGGCGGTGAGCGGGTCACCGCCTTCGTCGAGAAGCCGGCGCCCGGCACCCTGGCCGACGACACCGTCAACGCGGGCACGTACGTGCTGGAGGCCGGCGCCCTGGACTCCTTCGACGGCGACGGGCCGCTGTCGTTCGAGTACGACGTGTTCCCTGGCCTGCTGGAGTCCGGCGCACTGCTGCTGGGGATCGCCTCGGATGTCCACTGGCAGGATCTCGGCACGCTCCAGCGCTACCTCGACGGCCATCGGGCCGTGCTCGATGGGCGCTGCGCGTGGCCTTGGGGACCCGGTCTGCGGCCCGCCGGCGGGCAGACTGCGGTGCACGAAAACGCCGAGGTCGACCCTGACGCTGTCCTCGAAGGCGCCGTCGTGGTCGGGCCTGGGTGCAGCGTCGGGCCCCGAGCCGTCCTGCGCGACGCGATTCTGCATGCGAAGGTGCAGGTGGGCCAGGACGCGCGGGTGACTCGAGCCATCCTCGGCGAGCGGATGTCGGTCGAGCGCGGGGAGGCAGTCGGGGGCGACGACGGCGATGGGGTGTGGGCCGGCGTACCGCGCCCTTAGCCCGGAGCGGGCTGCGCGCGCGAGTGGGCTGTCCGCCGCTCGGCGTGGCCGCTCAGCCGGCGCCAGCCGGCGCCTAGCGTCGGTTAGAGTGGAATGCCGCCGTCAGATGAGTCACCTCCCCAAGGAGCGCCTCCAGCCATGCCCGCGACCATCCCGCACGACGTCTTCGATCTCGGCCTGAGCGACGCCGGCCGCGCCCGGATCGAGTGGGCCGAGCGACACATGCCGGTGCTGCGCGCCATCCGCGAGCGCTTCGCCGCCCAGCGCCCGCTCGACGGCCTGGTCATCGCCGCCTGCCTGCACGTCACCACGGAGACCGCCAACCTCATGCGCACCCTGGCCGCAGGCGGCGCCGAGGTGACGCTGACCGCCAGCAACCCGCTGTCGACCCAGGACCCGACCGCGGCCGCGCTGGTCGCCGAGTACGGCATCTCGACGTACGCGATCCGCGGCGAGAGCAACGACAGCTACTACAAGCACATCGACGCGGCGCTGGACACCCAGCCGACGATCACGATGGACGACGGCTGCGACCTCGTGAACCGCCTGATCTCGCAGCGCCCGGAGCAGGCCGTGAAGGTGATCGCGGGCACCGAGGAGACCACGACCGGCGTGATCCGCCTGCGCGCCATGGAGAAAGCCGGCGCGCTGGTCTACCCGATCGTGGCGGTCAACGACACGCCGACCAAGCACTTGTTCGACAACCGCTTCGGCACCGGCCAGTCGACGCTGGACGGCATCATCCGCGCCACCAACATCCTGCTCGCCGGCAAGACGATCGTCGTCGCCGGCTACGGCTACTGCGGGCGAGGGGTCGCCAGCCGCGCGAAGGGCATGGGCGCGGACGTCGTCGTCACCGAGGTCGACCCCATCCGCGCGCTGGAGGCGGCGATGGAGGGCTACCGGGTCATGCCGATGGCCGACGCGGCTGAGCTCGGCGACATCTTCATCACCGTGACCGGCAACACGTCGATCCTGCGTGAGGAGCACTTCGCCGTGATGTCCGACGGCGCGGTGGTGGCGAACTCGGGGCACTTCGATGTCGAGATCGACATCCCGGCGCTGGAGAAGCTGTCCGTGGCGCGGCGCGAGGTCCGCGCGAACGCCGAGGAGTTCCAGATGGCCGACGGGCGGCGCATCGTGCTGCTGGCGGAGGGCCGCCTGGTCAACCTCGGCGCGGCCGAGGGCCACCCCGCCGCGGTGATGGACATGAGCTTCGCCGATCAGGCGCTGGCCGTGGAGTGGCTGGCCCTCAACGCCGAGTCGCTGGAGCGCAAGGTGTACGACGTGCCGGTGGAGCTGGACGCCGAGGTCGCCCGGCTCAAGCTGGAGTCCATGGGCAGGTCGATCGACGCGCTCACGCCGCAGCAGGAGCACTACCTCAGCTCCTACGACATCGGGACGTAACGCCGTGGACCTATCCCAGCTGGAGGCGGTGCTGCGATCGCGGCTGGTCGACCCGCCGCCGGACTCCTACTCGGCCACCTTGGTCTCGGACCCCGAGCGGGCGGCGCGCAAGGTGATGGAGGAGTCCTTCGAGCTGTGCGTTGAGCTGGGTCGCCAGCCAGTGGATCGCGATCGCGTGGTGTCCGAGGCGGCGGATGCGCTGTTCCACATCCTCGCCGCGCTGGTCGGCGCCGGGGTGTCCGTCGGTGAGGTTTTGGGCGAGCTGGAACGGCGGGCGAGATGAGCGCGGACAAGGCGCGCGTCGGGGTCCCGTCCGCGGGGCGGCTGCGCGACGACTGCCTCAAGCTGCTGTCGCGCGCGGGCTTTCCGACCGGGATGCTGCACGGGGCCGGATCGATCGCGGCGGTCGACGGGCTGGAGTTCATCGAGATGCGCCCCCGCGACGCGGGCGCCGCCATCGCCGCCGGGCAGCTGGACGCGGCGTTTCTCGCGACCGATATCGTGATGGAGTACCGGTTGGAGCAGCAGCCGGCGCTGTCGCTGGGCTTCTCCCGATCCGAGCTTGTGGTCGCCAGCCGGGACGACGACGGGCGGGCCGAGCTGGCTGACCTCGACGGCGCCGTGGTGGCGACCCATCTGCCCGAGCTGACCCGCGACTTCTTCTCGTCGCGCGACGTGAAGGTCACCGTGGTGGCGATGGGCGGGTCGCTCGAGGGCGTGTGCGCCGCGGGGCTGGCCGACGCGATCGTGGATCTGCGCGAGACCGGCACCAGCCTCATGACGAACCGGCTGCGGGTGCTCGAGGTGATCCGAGCCTGCGAGGCGCTGTTCGTGCATCGCGCGGATCTGGGATCGCTGGTCGGCGTGGCGCTGCGCCTGGAGGCGGTGCTCACCGCTCGCCGGCACCGCTACGTGATGCTGCACGTGCCGGCTGAGCGGCTGGATGACCTGCGCGGCGTCTTCCCGGGGCTGGCGTCTCCGACGGTGCTGCCGCTTGCCGGCCGCGAGGATCTTGTGGCGGTGCACTTCGTCGTCGCCGAAGCGGATCTGTGGTCGCGCCTGTCGGACCTTCGCGCCATGGGCGCGACCGGGATCGTCGCGCTCGAGCCGCACGCGCTGCTGCCGTAAACCGGCGTCGGGGCCTGGGTTATCCCCACCTGCATCGATCACTTGGGGCCGGGAAGCCGGGCGCTGTCTAGGGTCGTGTGGTGCGCAACCTGGTGCTCGATCTGCTGCTGCCGATGCGGTGCCCGGCATGCGCCGTGCCGAGCGAGGATCCGCTGTGCCCGCGGTGTCTGGCGACGGCGTCCGCGCTTGCGCTGCCGGGCTACGGGCGCGAGGTGCTGAACGACGATGTTGTCGCCATCGGCGCGTACGCCTACGACGGTGTGATCCGCGATGCGGTCCGCGCGATGAAGGCCCGCGGCCAGCACGCCGCCGCGGCCGGCCTCGGTGCGCTGATGCGCCGCCAGCTGGATCTGCCGGCGATCCGCCGCGGCTGGGCCGTCACCTGGGTGCCGTCCAGCCGCCGGCGACTGCGCCAGCGAGGCGTCGAGCTGACGAAGCTGCTCGCGGGCCCTAGTGCGGTGGCGCTGCTTCAGCGCGTCGTTGACCGCCCCGATCAGACTGATCTGAACGCCGCCCAGCGCCGCTCAAGCCCGATCGGCGCGTTCCGAGCTCTGGGCACCTCACCGCCGGCCGTGCTGCTCGTGGACGACGTGCGGACCACGGGCGCGACCGCGCTGGACGCGGCCGAGGCCCTCAAGCAGGCGGGTGCCCGCCGAGTGCTCGTGGCGACACTCGCCGTGGGCGGAGATCAAGCGCGGCGGTCGGGCCAGGCTCGTACGCCGAACACTCAGCTCCGCTCCGGCTCAGCGACGGGCGACTGATCAGCGGTGATGCGGTACGGCACGTTGGTCACGACGATCCCGCGCTCGAACAGCAGCGCGGCTTTTATCGACAGCGCCGTCTGGTTGTGCAGCGGGCGGTGGTACCAGTGGGGCAGCACGAACTCGGGCAGGACGCACGTCACCACGGTCTGGCGGCCGTCGGCGTTGAAGTCGCGCACGTAGGACCGCACCGTCTCCGTCACGGCCCGGAACGGGCTGTCCACCAGCTCCAGCGGCAGCTGCACCCCCCAGTCCTCCCAGGCCTGCAGCATCGCGTTCGACCTCTCGACGTCCACGTTCACAGACAGGGCGCGGACGGACGTCGCCTCGAGACTGGAGGCATAGGCGATCGCGCGCATCGTCGCGTTGTGCACCGCGGACACGAGCACGACCACGTGATGCTCGACGGGCTCCTCGACGGTGTACGGCCCGGGACCGCCGTCCGGGGAGACCACATTGGTCACCGCAAGCCCTGACTCGGGCAGCAGGCCTGCCTTCAGTCGGAGCACGGAGCGCTGGCGTCGCAGCAGCTCAAGCCATGAATGGGACTGCGTCTCAGGGATCACGGCGCTGACGAATTGGTCAGGCCGCTCCGCTCGCATCTCGGCGAGCGCGCTGCGCAGCGCCCGCGCAGGCCGTCGGGCGGTTTCGCCTAGATCAAGGCGGCGCAGCGGGATGTCCGCCGCCAGCTCGGCCCAGCGCTGCTCGACGTCGCCCGGATGCGCCGGTCCGACGACGACGGCGTCGATCGCGGCGGGCCTGACGGCCTGCGCGTAGGAGATCGCCCGCGCCACCGATTCATCGACGGGGCCGTGGAGCACCAGCACGACGTGGTGCGGGCGTGTGGGTTCCGGCTCGGCCAGCCCTGTTCGCAGCAGCACGCTGACGCCTTGGTAATGGCGGCTGATGCCCTTCATCAGCACGACCATCGACGGGATCGCCAGCAAGACGATCCAGGCGCCGCCACCGAACTTGCTGACGGCCACGACCACCAGGACGACTCCCGTGACGCACGCGCCGACGCCGCTGACCAGCGCGCCCCTCCGCCAGCCGGGCTGCCGCAGGCGCCGCGTGCGGCGCACCATCCCAGCCTGCGACAGGGTGAACGACGTGAAGACACCGACGACGTAGAGCTGGATGAGCCGAGTCACGCTGGCGTCGAACGCGATCAGCAGCAGCGCCGCGGCGCTCGACAGCAGCAGGATGCCGTTGCTGAAGACCAGCCGGTCGCCGCGGGCCAGCAGCTGCCGCGGGAGGTAGCGGTCGCTGGCCAGGATCGAGGACAGCCGGGGGAAGTCGGCGTACGCCGTGTTGGCCGCCAGGATGAGGATCGCAGCGGTGACGATCTGGACGAGCAGGAACAGCGGCCCGCTGCCGAACACTGCGAGGGCGATCTGCGCGACGACCGTGCGTTCCATGCCCTCGTGCACGGCGACGTTGGTGGCGGTCGCCAGATAGCTGATCCCGAGGAACATCGTCACCGAGAGCGCGCCCATCACGGCCAGCGTCGCGGCCGCATTGCGGCTCTGCGGGTAGCGAAACGCCTGAACCCCGTCCGAGATGGCCTCGACGCCGGTCAGCGCCGTCGCGCCCGAGGAGAACGCGCGCAGGACGAGCAGCATCGTCAGGGCGCCCTGCGCCTGTAAGGCGACCTCGGGCCCCGGCGCCTGCGGGCAGCCGCCCACGCAGCGGACCAGGCCGGTTCCGATGAGCAGCAGGATCGTTGCGACGAACCCATAGGTCGGCAGGGCGAAGAGGAACCCCGCCTCCTTGACGCCGCGGAGATTGGCGATCATGACGAAGGCCAGGAACGCCAGTGCGATCGGCACGCGGTTGTCCACCAGCGCAGGGAGCGCGGAGGTGATGGCCGCCACGCCGGCAGCGGTCGACACCGCGACCGTGAGCACATAGTCGATCAGCAGGGCGCCCGCCGCCACCAGCCCCGGCACCTCGCCCAGGTTCTCTCGCGACACCCGGTAGGCGCCGCCGCCCTGCGGGTACGCCCGGACTGTCTGGCGATAGCTCACCACCACGATGATGAGCAGCGCCGCGACGGCCGCCGACAGCGGCCGAACCAGCCCGAACGCGCCGGTCCCAGCGATCGCGAGGACCAGCATCATCTCCTGCGTGGCGTACGCGACGGAGGACAGCGGGTCGGAGGAGAAAACCGGCAGCGCCATCCACTTCGGCAGCAGCTGGTGGCGCAGCTGGGCGCTCCCGCGCGGGCGCCCGATGACGACTCGCTTCAGCCCCGCGATCGTGTCCGACACCTGGCGCACTGCTCCTTTCCGCCCCTGACCGCTGGTGGGTTCGAGGTTCGCCAACGCGCCAGAGCCCTGCTCTAAGGGCGGACCACCGGCGAGTATCGTAGGGCCGATCCGGTCGAATCGCTGAAAGGGCTGCCCGTGCATGTGGTGATCGCCGGCTGCGGCCGCGTCGGCGCCGGCCTGGCTCTGGCACTGGCCGAGGCGGATCACGACGTCGTGGTGATCGACAAGGACACCGGCGCGTTCCGCAGGCTTGGCGAGGACTTCGAGGGCACCGCGCTCGAGGGGGTCGCGTTCGATCGCCCCACCCTGGAAAAGGCGGGGATCCGCAAGGCGCAGGCCTTCCTCGCGGTCACCAGCGGCGACAACTCCAACATCGTCAGCGCTCGCACCGCCAAGGAGCGCTACAGCGTGGAGCATGTGGTTGCTCGGATCTATGACCCTGAGCGAGCCATCATCTACGAGCGCTTCGGCATCACCACCATCGCGTCAGCGCGCTGGACGACCGATGCCATCCTGCGTGTGCTCTTGCCAGCGGGGGAGCGGACCGACGCGGGGATCGGTCCCGGCGACGGGGATGTGGTCCTGTTCACGATCACCGTGCCGGTGGACATCCACGGGGTATCGGCCTCGCGCATGGAGCGCCCAGGGCAGTTCGTTCTGGCCGCGATGACCCGCGAGGGCGCCACGACGGTGCCGACCGCCGCGGCGCTGCTGGAGACGGGCGATCAGCTGCACATCGCCGTCCAGCGAGATGCGATACCCGACCTGCGGGAAACGCTACTGCAGCTGCGGGAGGAGGGGGCATGAAGGTGGTCATCGCCGGGGCCGGCAACATCGGCACCCATCTCGGCGCCGATCTGGCCCGGCGCGGCCACGAGGTCGTCCTCCTCGACGTCTCCAAGCGCGCACTCGAGGCGCCCGCCGAGGAAGAGCCCAGGCCCCAGATGCACGCGCTCGTCGGCGATGCGTGCTCGCCGGTCGTGCTGGAGAAGGCCGGTGTTCGCGAGGCCGACGTCGTGGTGGCCGCTACCGGCGACGACGAAGACAACCTTGTGATCAGCGTGCTCGCCAAGCAGGAGTTCGCGGTCCCGCGCGTCCTGGCTCGCGTCAACCACCCTGTCAACGAGTGGCTGTTCGATGAATCGTGGGGGGTCGATCTCGCGGTCAGCCCTCCGCATCTGCTCACGTCGCTGGTCGAGGAGGAGGTGACGGCCGGCGATGTCGTCTCGCTGCTCGACTTGGAGCATGGGCGGGTGCAGCTGATCGAGGTCCGCCTCGATGCGGGATCAGTCGCGGTGGGTCAGCGAATCGGCGACCTCGGGCTGCCCAACGATGTGGCGATCGTCGCGACCGTGCGAGATGGCCATGTCATCCCCGCGCGCGCCAGCACGCCGCTGGCTGAGGGAGATGAGGTCCTCGCCCTGGTTACGCACGGCAAGCAGTCGGCGGTGCGGGACCTGCTCGTCGGCGCTCGCTGATTCGGCTCAGGCTGCCGGGGAGCGCGGTGACGACGACGGGCGGCGCGGAGAGGTGTTAGGCGTACGGCTCCCGAACCAGCTGCCACGAGGGGTTGCGCATGCGCAGGGTGCCTTCGCCGTCCTGCGCGACCGTGCCGGTGAGGCTCATCGCGCCGCCGAGTTCCACACCGGGCAGCGAGGACCTGCCGGACCACAGCCCTGCGATTCGTCCGCTGCCGTCTTCGATCGTGATCTCCACTGAGACGCCCGGAACCAGTCGGACCTTATGCACGACGCCCACGCACGTCGCTGGCTGTCGCGCTCGGAGCTCGGCGATCGGCGTTGCCTCCGAGAAATCCGAGCGCCATCGCCGCAGGTCCTCGGCTCGATCTTGGTCGGGGTGCGCGTACATCGACCGAGTCTAACGAGCCGCGCCGGCGCCCCGGACGCTCCGCCACTTGCGCGGTCGACGCGTGCGGGCGACCATGCAGTGTGACCCCTCGACGGGGTGACGAGACCGGCGCGAGGTTCTGCGAGAAAGGCGGCCGTGACCCCAGCAATCGCCGACGGCGCCCTCAGCCGAGCCCCTCCTCCCGAGGCGACCGATGCATTCGCACCGAGTTGGGAGGCGCTGAGTGGACATCATTGTGAAGGCGAAGAACTGTGAGGTCACGAGCCGGTTGAAGGAGGAAGCGGTCGAGAAGATCGAGCATGCGACCCGCTTCTTCGATCGGCTGCTAGGTGTTGAGGTCGTGTTCAGCTCCGAGCAGAATCCCCGCATCGCCGAGCCTGCGCTTGTCGAAGTCACGGCCCGGACCAAGGGCCATCTCATCCGGGCGGAAGGCGTTGGGGAGGACCACCGCGACGCTGTCGACGCTGCGGTCGCGCGCTTCGAACGCCAGCTGTCCCGTTACAAGGCGCGGCTTGTGGACCGCAGCCGCCGCCATCGCCCGCCGGCCCCCTCGCCATCGGCGGGGAACGGTTCGTTCGACGTGGGCGCCGCCGAGGGCGACGGCAGCTGGCCGCGCCCGCAGATCGTCCGCACCAAGCGTTTTGAGCTGCATCCGATGCTGCCAGAGGACGCAGCGGTCCAGCTTGAGCTCCTGGGGCACGACTTCTTCCTGTTCACTAACGTTGCCACGGGTCATTGCAATCTTCTGTATCGTCGCAAAGACGGAGAACTCGGACTCATCGAGGCGGCGGACTGAGGAAAGCCCTCCGATGTGCCGACACTCTGACTGGCCGAGTGGCTAGTGCCGAGTGGTGATGCGATGTAGTCCAGTTAGACTGCATCGATCTATGCCCTCGGCGGGAGAGATGTTCATGAGTACGTCCGAGACCGAGAAGAGCGATTTGATCCGCGTGATCGTCGCTGACGACCACGCGCTCTTTCGTCGCGGACTCGAGATGGTCCTCGAATCCGAGTCGGATATTGACGTAGTCGCCGAAGCCAACGACGGCGAGCACGTTGTCGCGCTCGCCGCCGAGCACATGCCCGATCTGGTGCTGATGGACGTTCGCATGCCTGGCATCTCGGGCATCGAGGCGGCGCAGGCGATCAAGGACGCTGTCCCGCACATCAAGATCCTCATGCTGACCATCAGCGACGAAGAAGAGGACCTGTACGACGCCATCAAGGCCGGCGCGAGCGGCTACCTGCTGAAGGAGATCTCCATCGAGGAGGTCGCCGACGCGATCCGCAGCGTCCACGCGGGCCAGTCGCTGATCTCGCCGTCGATGGCGTCCAAGCTGCTCACCGAATTCGCCGCCATGGCGCGCAAGGACGAGCAGAAGCAGCAGATGCCGGCGCCGCGGCTGACCGACCGCGAGATGGAGGTGCTCGGCCTGGTCGCCCAGGGACTGAACAACCGCGACATCGCCAAGCAGCTGTTCATCTCCGAGAACACGGTCAAGAACCACGTGCGCAACATCCTCGAGAAGCTCCACCTGCACTCTCGCATGGAGGCCGTGGTCTACGCGGTCCGCGAGAAGCTCCTCGAGATCAAGTAGCGCCGGCCGGGCGTCGCGGCGCACCGCCCCCACCCCGCCGGTCCCACCCCGCCCCCACCCCGCCCCGCCCGGCCCCGGTTGCGTGCATCGCCGGTCGTCAGTGAGCGCGAACGCACGCAACCCGGGCGTCGGCCTCCGTGCTGGGCCCCAGGATCGCCGTAGGGCTCCCCGCACCCGGCCTGCCAGCAGCTCGCTGCCGCACCGGCGCAATCCACAGCCACGGCCCACTGAGCCGTCGCGTGGCGAACGAATCGGTGAGGATCGGCCGGTGGACGATCGATCCGGCTGGCGGCTGCTTGACGAGTTCGGCATGCGACAGCACGGCTACGTCCATGTCAGGCAGGCACGAGCGGCGGGCGTGCCGGACGCGACGTTCCGACGGTACGCCGCTGAGCGTGCGGTGGATCGCCCGCACCCGGGCGTCGTCAGGCTGCTGGGAGCACCCAGAACCATGCACGGCCAGATCATGGCGGCGCTGCTTGCAGTGGGGGATCCCGCTGCCCTGGGGCTGGACGGCAGCATGGCTGTGGGGCCTCGTTTCGACGCTGCCGACCACGGTGCATCTGCTGATTCCTGAATCGCGTCGCTCCCCTGGGCTCAATCGCGTGCGGGGAACCCGGTGTCGGCGGTTCAGCCGGATCACGTGCCAGCTCATCGGGGGGATCAGGGTTCCCGACCCGGGCTTCACTCTTTGCGGGGTCGCCGGGCTGGCGGACCTGCCCCATCTGCGCGGTCTGGTCATCGACACGCGCCAGCGGCGGCTGGCGACGCTGAGCGAAGTCTCGGCGTGCTGCGATGCCCTGAGTCCGCTCAAGGGACTCCCGCGTCTTCGGCGGGCGGTCTGGCAGCTAGATGAGTCGCGCTGTGACTCTGTCCTCGAATGGGAGCTGCGCAGGAAGCTGCGCGCGGCGGGGTTTCGGCCCGACGCTCGTCCCGCGGGCGTCGATACTGGCGCTCGAACGCTGCATGTCGACATTCCGTGGTCCAAGCATCGCGTCGGCGTCGAGGTGGATGGGTTCGCAAGCCACTCGTCACGCGCGAGCCTGAACACCGATATCCGACGCCATAACCGCATGCAGCGCACTGACTGGCGGATCCTGCACGCTAGCTGGGCGCAGCTCGACAGCGAGTTCGAGCAGCTCGCTGCGGATCTCACCTGGCTCCTGTTGCAGCGGTCCTAGTCAGCAAAAGTCGGGTTGCGTGTGTTCGCGATCATCGACGAGCGCGAACGCACGCAACCGGGCGATGGCACCGGACAGGGGTGGTTGCCAGGTCGGCGCTCGGCCCTGCCCACCCGCGGGATCCACAGGGTCGGTCGCCTCGCAGAGCGACAAGCGCTGCGGTCCTACACTGGTTGATCGCTTGAGGTGCCGGCAGGGCGCCCTTGCGAGCCGCGGTCGATGAGAGGTGGCGTGTTGGTAATCCAGAAGATGCTTCGCCTCGGCGAGGGCAAGCGCCTCAAGCAGCTTGAGCGGATGGCCGCTGAGGTCAACGCGGTGTCTGACAGCGTCAGCGGGCTGACCGACGAGCAGCTGCGCGCGCGCACTGACGAGTTCCGAGGGCGCCTGGAGGGCGGCGAGGCGCTGGATGATCTGCTGCCCGAGGCCTTCGCGACTGTGCGGGAGGCAGCCCAGCGCGTGCTCGGGCAGCGACCGTTCGATGTCCAGGTGCTCGGCGGGATCGTGCTGCACTCCGGTGACATCGCCGAGATGCGCACCGGCGAGGGCAAAACGCTGACCTCGACGATGCCGGTGTATCTCAACGCCCTCAGCGGCGATGGCGTCCACGTCGTCACCGTGAACCCCTACCTGGCCTCGCGCGACGCCGAGTGGATGGGCAGGATCCACCGCTTCCTCGGCCTTGAGGTGGGGCTGATCTTCTCCCAGCAGCCGAAGCTCGACAAGCGCGCCGCTTACGCCGCGGACATCACCTACGGCACGAACAACGAGTTCGGCTTCGATTTCCTGCGCGACCACATGGTTCTGCGCACCGAGGAGAAGGTGCAGCGCGGCCACAACTACGCCATCGTCGACGAGGTCGACTCGATCCTCGTCGACGAGGCGCGCACCCCGCTGATCATCTCCGGCCCAGCCGATCAGGCGACTGAGTGGTACCAGGTCTTCGCCCGGCGGGTCGTGCCTCGCCTGCAGAAGGACGAGCACTACGAGATCGACGAGGGCAAGCGCACGGTCGCGGTCACTGAGGAGGGCGTGACCAAGGTCGAGGAGCTGCTCGGCGTAGAGAACCTGTACGAGTCGGTGAACACCCCGCTGATCCACCACCTGCAGAACGCGATCCGCGCCAAGGAGCTGTACCTGCGCGACCGCGAGTACATGGTGTCCGACGGCGAGGTGCTGATCGTCGACGAGTTCACCGGCCGCACCTTGCACGGCCGGCGCTACTCGGAGGGCCTGCACCAGGCGATCGAGGCCAAGGAGGGCGTGCGGATCAAGGAGGAGAACCAGACGCTGGCCACGATCACCCTGCAGAACTACTTCCGCCAGTACGACAAGCTCGCCGGCATGACGGGCACCGCGAAGACCGAGGAGGGCGAGTTCGCCCACATCTACAAGGTCGGGGTCGTCCAGGTGCCCACCAATCGGCCGCCCGCGCGCGATGACCGCGCCGATCAGATCTACAAGACCGAGAAGGCCAAGTACGACGCCGTCGTCGACGATCTGGTCAAGCGCCACGAGGCCGGCCAGCCGGTGCTGGTCGGCACGGTGTCGATCGAGAAGAGCGAGAAGCTGTCCGGCATGCTCACCCGTCGCGGCATCCCGCACGAGGTCCTCAACGCCAAGAACCACTTCAAGGAGGCGGAGATCGTCGCCCAGGCCGGCAGCATCGGGGCGGTCACGGTGGCGACGAACATGGCCGGGCGCGGCGTGGACATCATGCTGGGCGGCAACCCGGAGGCGCTGGCGCACTCGGAAGCGCGGCGCAAGGTCGACCCGGCGGAGGATCCGGACGGCTTCGACCAGGCGCTGACCGAGGCGACCCAGCGGTTCACCGCTGAATGCAAGGCGCAGGGCGACAAGGTGCGCGAACTCGGCGGGCTGTATGTCCTGGGCACCGAGCGCCATGAGTCGCGGCGAATCGACAACCAGCTCCGCGGCCGCTCGGGCCGCCAGGGGGATCCCGGCGAGTCGCGCTTCTACCTGTCGCTGGAAGACGACCTGATGCGGCTGTTCAACGCCAGCGCGGTCGAGTCGATCATGACGCGCCTCAAGCTGCCTGAGGACATCCCCATCGAGGCCAAGATGGTCTCGCGGGCGGTGGCGCGAGCGCAGTCCCAGGTCGAGGCGCGCAACTTCGAGATCCGCAAGAACGTGCTGAAGTACGACGACGTCATGAACCGCCAGCGCGAGATCGTGTACGCGCAGCGCTCCATCGTGCTCGAGGGACCCGACGAGAAGGTCGCCGAGTACGCGGAGGACTTCATCGAGTCGGCGGTCACCGGCATCGTCCAGACCTACGCGGCCGAGGGAGTCCATCCCGAGGAGTGGAACCTGGAGGAGATGTGGATCGCCCTCGAGCAGGTCTATCCCGTCCAGATCGACCGTGACGAGATCGCCGCGGGGATCGAGCGGCTGGACAGCGCCCGGCTGATCGAGCTGGCGCTCGACGACGCCATGGCCCGCTATGAGGAGCGTGAGAAGGAGCTTGGCCCCGACGTCCTCCGCCAGGTGGAGCGGCGGGTCATCCTGTCGGTCGTCGACCGCGTCTGGCGTGAGCACCTCTACGAGATGGATCACCTGCGCGAGGGCATCGGCCTGCGCGCGGTGGGTCAGCGCGACCCGCTGGTGGAGTATCAGCGCGAGGCGTACGACGCATTCGCCGGGATGATGGCTCGGATCAAGGAAGAGGCCGCCGGGTACTTCTTCCACCTCCCGGTCCAGCGGGCTGACGACGAGCCTTCCCAGGCCGACGGCGCGGCGGTCAAGCGACCCGCGCTGAAGGATGAGCCAAAGCGCGCGGACCCCGCCAAGCTGTCCTACACCTCGGCGGTCTCCGCCGGCGACGGCGCAGGCGCGCGCGCCGGGTCGACGTCCTACTCAGTCAGCGCGGCCACGACCAGCGCCCAGGGCGCGTCAGGCGCCGCCGCGCCGGCTGCGAAGCAGGCGACTCAGGGCACCGTCGTCAACGACGCCAAGGTCGGGCGAAACGATCCGTGCCCGTGCGGCTCCGGCCAGAAGTACAAGCGCTGCCACGGCGCCTGACGCCTTGAGTTCCAGCCGGTAGGCGACCCCTGTTCAGGGACAGATGGCTCCTTGCTCACCCGAGCGTCTTGAGCTGGAACAGCTGCCACTCACCCGGCACACCCTTGAGGCTGACGGCGCCGCGGGGCAGGAACTCGATGCCAGAACCGACCACGAGATCCTTCACGGTGCCCGAGACGAGGACGCCGCCGGTTTCCGCTTGGGCCATCACACGGGAAGCGATGTGCACGCCGAGGCCGCCGATGTCTGCCTTCGAGCGGAAGCCACGTCGTATCGCCCGGAATGGGATCGGAGACCCCCGAGCCGCGCATGTCGTAGTGGATGACTCGGCCCATGGTGCCGAGCCGGTCGAAGAATCGGACTGCTGAAGGCTCGTCCCACAGCGCGTCGATGTTTGACAGGCCGCCGGTGACGAACATGATGTCGCGCTCGCCTTCGCCGAACACTTGATAGGCGAGGTACCCAAGCTTGGTCTCCACGTACCGGGTCTCGGGGCGACCACCATGTCCTGGCACCATGCGGTGCAGGCTACCGCCGCCTGCTGCGGGTCGGAACCACTCTGGGTCTCGGTGCGAGGACCATCCCGCCAGCCTTGTCGAATGGGCGGGATCCCGCCCTTCGACGCCTCTCGATCAGCCGCAGGCGCGCTTCACGAACGGGTACGGGTTGACGCCGCCGCCGCCGCCGGCGGCCACCTCGAAGTGCAGATGCGGGATGCCGCGCGCGTTGCCCGTGTCGCCGTTGACGGCGATGTGCTGGCCGGCGCTGACG
>DATKBU010000141.1:0-3929 GCA_035513815.1 Egibacteraceae bacterium | reverse complement strand
ATCAGGATTCTGCTTATGCAGAACATTCGTGATCGCCGCCGTCAACGTCGTCTTCCCATGATCGATATGGCCGATCGTCCCGACATTCAAATGCGGCTTCGTCCGCTCGAACTTGCTCTTGGCCATAACCTCATCTCTCCTTGACGGGCGGGATCGCGTCGGATCGGCGCACATGATCCTGGGCGGTAGCGGCGGGTGGATTCGAACCACCGACAACTCGATTATGAGCCGAGTGCTCTAACCCCTGAGCTACGCCGCCGTGTCGGCGTCCTGGTGAGCCGCGGACCTACCGTCGCCGGCTGACGACAGAGCCCCCCAACGGAATCGAACCGTTGACCTTCTCCTTACCATGGAGACGCTCTGCCGACTGAGCTAGGGGGGCACGGCTGCCGCGACAGTATGAAGGCCTCGGTACTGCCTCGCAACCTGGCGGTCCCCAGCTCGCGACCCTTCTTGCGCCCTTCGTGCACAGGGTAGTTTGGCCGTATGGTGACCGCCACCGATCCGGCTCCGACGCTCGAGTCTGGCCTTCTGCCGCTTGACCCGCGCGTGCGCCTGCTGTGGTGGGTCGAGGCCGCGCTCGCCGCGATGCTGTTCACCGCCGTCGCCGGCGTTGTCGATGCGTTCGCTCCGCTTCCGGTCCCTCGCGGCGCTTTGACCCTCATGGTGGCCGCCGTCGGCGCCGCGCTGGCCGGGGCGGTCCCGGCCATCCGCTACTCCCGCTGGCGCTACGCGCTGCGCGAGCAGGATCTGTGGCTGCGCCGCGGTGTGGCGTGGGTCACGATCAGCGTGATCCCTTACCGGAGGCTGCAGTTCGTCGACACTCGTCAGGGTCCCCTGGAGCGGCTGTTCGGGCTGTCGCAGCTAGTGGTGCACACCGCCGCTCTGGGCACCTCCGGGCATCTACCCGGCCTCGACACCGCGACGGCTGAGAACCTGCGGGAGCGCTTGGCTGAAGTGGAGCCCGATGTCGCCGCCGTCTGAGCCGCCCTCGCGAGCATCGCGGCCCTCGCCTGACCAGGCGGCGCCGTTCGAGGCGTCGATCTCCTTGCCGCCCCCGCCGCCCCAGCCGCACTCCGCCGCTGAGCAGATGGGCGGAAGACTGCACCCGGCGGCCCTGGTGATGTGGCCGCTGGAGCGCGCACTCCCGCTCCTGGCCCTGGCGATCTTCGGCGTGCTGAGCTGGATCATCATCGGCGTGTTCCTGATCTTCAGCGGAGCCGCCTCCACGTTGCGGTACCTGCGGTTCTCCTGGCGCATCGAGGGCGGCGCGCTCGTCATCGACCAGGGGGTGCTGAACAGACAGCGGCGCGTGATCCCCTTCGACCGCATCCAGTCGGTTGAGCTGGTCCGCAAGCTTCGCCACCGCGCGCTGGGCGTCGTGGAGGCGCGAGTCGAGACCGTTGGCGGGGACAGCACCGAGGGGCGCCTGGAGGCGCTCGGAGTCGAGCAGGCGCGCGCGCTGCGCTCAGTGCTGCTGCGAGAGCGCGACCTGCGTCATGGGGTGTCGGCGGCGGCAGGCCAGCCTGAACCTCCGGCGCCGGTGCTGGCGTCAATGTCCCCTGGCCGGCTGCTGATCGCCGGGATGACCGGCGGTCGCGTGGGCGTGGCGGCCGTCCTTGTCGGGATCGCCGAGCAGGTGTTCGGCCAGCGACTGCTGACCGCGCTTGAGCGCCTTCCCGGCGTATTGGGCGTGCGCGGCATCATCCTGGCCGCGCTGGCGATCCTCGTCGTGGTCTTCCTGCTGTCAGTGGTCGCGACGACTGTGGCGTACTGGGATTTCACCGTCACGCGGGAGCGCGATGCGCTGCGCATCCGCCGCGGGCTTCTCCAGCAGCGCTCCGACACGCTGCCCCTGCGGAGGGTCCAGGCAGTGCGGGTGGAGCAGAACTTGATCCGGCGAGCATTCGGCCTGGCGGCCGTGCGAGCGGATGTCGCCGGACGAGCAGGCGGCAACGACGAAGGCGGGACGACCGTGCTCCTCCCGCTTGCCCCATGGACCGAGGCGGTGACGCTGGCCCAGGCGGTGCTGGACCGGGAAGGCCTCGCGGGCGCCCCGCTCGCGCCGATGCCGTTGCGAGCCCGCCGCCGGCGGCTGGTCCGCGCCGTCGCGTTCGTCGCCGTCGCCGCAGCGGCCGTTGGCTTTTCGCTGGGTTGGACCGAGGCGGCGCTGGCCGGCGTCGCGCTGAGCATCCCCGCGATCGGCGGGGCGCTTGAGTCGTACCGGGCGCTGGGGCACTGCGAGGTCGACGGCGTCATGGTCGCCCGCGCCGGCTTGCTGGTGCGCCGAACCACGTTTGTTCCAGTCGAGCGCGTGCAGACGCTGGCGCTCGCGCGCAGCCCGTTCCAGCGCCTCGCCGGGCTGGCGACGTTGGAGCTGCAGATCGCGCGCAGCCTCGGCGGGGCGGACCCGACCCTGATCGACATCGATGCCGCGCTCGGGGGGTCGCTGCTGGAGTCGCTCGCGCAGCGCGTCGCCCCGCCGCGACGTCAGCCGTCGCCGGCCGGCTCCGGGTGAATGCGCGCCGTCTTCCCAGCCGCCGGCCGGCTGGCCCGGGATGAACGCGCGCAGCCGTCGCCCGCTGGCTCGGGGCGAACGCGCGCTGATCCTTCGATGCCGGGCCGGAACGGCGCCGGCCACCCCTCGAAGGGAATATCGGCGATCTCGGAGACATCGAAGCCGGCCTCACGCAGCAAGGCGCGCGAATCGCGAGTGAGGTGGCAGTTGCGGGCGATGACCTTCTGGACTGGCTCGATGGCCTGCTGCACCCGCCGCAGCGCGCCGTCGCCGGCGACGTGCTCGAACAGCAGGAACTGTCCGCCGGGGCGCAGGATGCGGCGGACCTCGGCCAGCGCGGCCGTGGGGTCGGCCACCGAGCACAGCACCAGGGTGGCGACGACGTAGTCGGCGCTGCCGGCGGGCAGCGGCAGCGACTCTGCGGCGCCGGTGATCACCCGGGCTTGGGGGCGGACGGCGGCAGCCTGAGCCCGCAGGCGGCGCACCATTCCCGGGTTGGGATCGATCAGCGTGAGGCTGCGCAGGGTTCGGGGATAGTGCGCCACGTTTTGGCCGCTGCCGGCGCCGATCTCCACGACGTCGCCTTCGACGCCGGCGACCAGCCGGGCGCGCCGCTCGGCGAGGCCGCGGCGGTCGATCAGTCGCATCAGCGGCGTATAGAGGGCAGCGAAGGTCTCGTCGAGGAGGCGGCGCATGTTGACCATGCTGCCAGCCCTGGCCACCGAGGCGCCGCGTAGTTGCAGCGCCAACAGGGCGTCCCTACCATTCCTGCGGCACACGGTGGGATGCCCGAGTGGCCAAAGGGAGGGCGCTGTAAACGCCCCGGCTCAGCCTACGGAGGTTCGAATCCTCCTCCCACCACTTGTCCTCGGAGGCCTAGCTCGAGGACTTTCTGTACTGCCGCCATTTGGCTCCCAGCGCGATGAGGTTGCGGTTCGGGATCTCGCGACACGGAATCACATAGATCTCTCGGTCGTCAGTCAGCACGAAGAGCAGGTCGCTTGCCGTGTTGTCGAACAGCTTGCGGGTGTGGAAGCTCTGGTTCCCACCAGCCGTGAAGAGCCGCACCACGAAGGTCCCGGACGCATTCTTGCCCGTCGAGGTCTTGACTTGGACACGGAGCAGATCGCCGCTGGCCCGGTCCTCGACGACGAGGTCGTAGGGCTGGTTGTCGCACAGCGGGATCGACACGCTGTACCCCTCAGAGGTAAACCACGCGATGGCCGCGCCGAGGCCGATCTCGCCCTGGAGGCGCGGGTTTCTCCGCCTGATCGTGCTCGTCGTTGACGTCATCAGGCGACGGTATCGCGAGCATGCGACGAAGCCGTGGGGAGCGCCCCAGGGCGCTGTGGATAGTCTCCCAAGGCGGGCAGCGGCGGCAGCCGCGCTACCATGCCGCCGAGCACCGACC
>DATKBU010000140.1:0-3894 GCA_035513815.1 Egibacteraceae bacterium | reverse complement strand
AACCTCGCCCACGGCGAGCTGGTGATGCTCGGCGCCTATGCGACCTGGGGGCTGTCGTCGGCCGGCCGGCTGGGTCCGCTGGGCGCGGTGGCCGCGGTGATCCCCGCGATGTTCGCCGTCGGCTATGTGATCGAGCGGCTCTTGCTGCGGCCTCTCACGCCCCGCCGTGCGCTCTCCCCGCTGCTTGCCACGCTGGGCCTTTCCATCGTGCTGCAGCAGGCCGTTCGCATCGTCTTCAGCCCAACGCCCCACGCGGCGCCGCTGCCGCTGGAGGGGGTCTGGCGCATCGCGGGCGTCAACGTGGCGGCCGGGCGGGCGCTGCTGCTGGTGGCCGCGCTGGGGATCGTGGCGGGCCTGGCCGGGTTCCTGCGGACGACCCGGCTCGGGCGAAGCGTACGCGCCGTCGCCCAGAACCCCGGGGCCGCGCAGCTGATCGGCATCGACATCGCCCGGGTCCGCACGCTCGCGTTCGCGCTGAGCACCGCCGCCGCGGGGGCGGCGGGCGCGCTCATCAGCCAGGCGCAGCCGATCCATCCGGCCATGGGGCCGCCGCTGCTGCTGCGGGCGGTCGCAATCGCCGCGCTGGTCGGCCCGGGCCGTGTAACAGGGGCGCTCGCGGGCGGCGTGGCGCTCGGGGTCTTCGAATCCATGATCGCGGCGTTCGTCCCGCGGGTCGGCGCAAACGTCGGAGTGATCGCCGCGGCCGCCGTGCTCGTCGTCATGCTCGTGGTGCGGCGTGCGAGCCTCGTCGAGGGCCCCCCGCGGACATGGGCGAGCTGATCTCCTCCCACGCGGGATCGGAAGGCAGCAGCCGCGCCTGGCGGGCCCGGTCGGCCGCCGCGGCACTCGCGGTCGCGGTCGTTGCGGCGCCGATCGCGGTCAGCGCCGCCGCGGGGGAGCGCGGGGGCGCCATGTGGCTCGCCATCGCCGCCCAGGCCCTCCTGCTGGCCGTCGTGGCGAGCAGCTGGAACATCGTCGGCGGCTATCTCGGCAGCGTGGACATCGGGCATGCCGCCTACTTCGGCCTCGGCGCCTACGGCACGGGCGTGGCGATGGCGTCGCTGGGATGGGGCCTCCCCGGCGCGCTCGCGACCGGGGCGGTGCTGGCCGCCGCCGTCGCAGCGGGCGCCGGCGCTGCCGTCCTGCGGCTGCATGGGGCCACGTTCGCGATCGCGACCCTCGGCGTGCTGGTGGTCGTCCGTGAGATCGTCCGGGTGGCCGCGCCGCTGACCGGTGGCGGCCGCGGCCTGACCCTGCCGCCGCCGGATCCCGACGCGTTCTACTACGCCGCGGCCGCGCTCTTCGCGCTCGCGGTGGCGCTCTCGCGATGGCTTCGAAGCCCGGCCCTGTGGCCGCTGCTGGTCGCCATGCGCGACGATGAGCAGGCGACCGCAGCCCGCGGCGTGCCCACCATGGCGTGGAAGAGCGCCGTGTTCGCGGCCGCGGCCGCGGTCACCGGCACCGCCGGGGGTCTGTGGGCCTACCACAGCACGTTCATCGATCCCGACCTCGCGTTCGCCGATGCAGTGAGCGTCGACATGATCACCGCCGTGCTGCTGGGCGGCGTGGGTACCGTCGCCGGCCCGATCGTGGGCAGCGCGATCCTGTACGGGGGCCGTTGGCTGCTGTGGCCCCAGTCGGCGCCGTACCACGTCCTCCTGCAGGGGCTCGTCTTGATCGCCGTGGTGCGATGGATGCCTCGCGGGGTGGTCGGGGGACTGGCGGGCAAGGGCGCTGCCGATGCTGAGCCGGCGGGCTTGAGCGGCCGTGCCCCAGCTGAGCCGGCATCCGCGGTCGCTGCTGAGGACCCGGGCAGCTGGGCGCCGACGCAAGCGCCCCCGGTGGAGGGCGAGGGGGCCGCCAGGGAGGCGCCGGGGGCTGCCTCCTCCGGCGAGATGGTGCTCGACGTCGAGGGGCTCCGGGTGGTCATCGAGGGGGCTCCGGTCCTCAACGGCGTGGACCTGCAAGCGCGCAGAGGAGAGATCATCGGAGTGGTCGGCCCCAACGGGAGCGGGAAGACCACCCTGGTCGACTGCCTCAGCGGCTTGCGACACTGCGACGCGGGCCGGGTCTGCGTCGTGGGGGCTGACGTCACCCGCCGACCCTCCCACCGCGTCGCCAGGTCGGGTTTGGCTCGCACGTTCCAGGTCCGTCGCGTGTATCCGCAGCTTCGTGTCATCGACAACCTCCTGCTGTGCGCCCGCCGCAGCCTCGGGCATCCATTGGGTCGGCCGGCGTCGGCGGGCGTGTCGCGCGCGACGGCGCTGCTGGCCGAGCTGGGGCTGGAGGAGGCGGCGCAGGCGCGCGCAGCCGCGGTCTCGGCGGGGCAGCAGAGCCTGCTGGAGATCGGGATGGCGCTGATGCTGGATCCTGACGTGCTGGTGCTTGACGAGGCGACCGCAGGGGTCGCGCCCGCCGATGTCGCCGCGATCAAAGCGGTCGTGCGGTCGTGCGCTGCGCAGGGCAAGGCGGTCCTCGTCGTCGAGCACCACGTCGGCGTCCTCGCCGACCTGTGCCACCGGGTCGTCGTGCTCGACCGGGGCCGGGTCGTGGCCCAGGGAACCGCGGCATCGGTCATGAGCTCGGGCGCGATCGAGACGGCCTACTTCGGCACGGCAGCGGTGTGACGCGCGATGTGGAATGACGGCCGCCCGCTGCTAGAGGTCCATGATCTGCACGCTGGATACGACGCGGGCCGCGATGTGGTGCGCGGCGCCAGCCTCCACGTGCGGGCCCATGAGATCGTCTGCGTCATCGGGCCGAACGGCGCGGGGAAGTCCACGCTCCTGGGGGCGCTCTACGGCCTGACGCCGAAGCGCCGGGGACGGGTCCTGTTCGACGACCGCGACATCATCGGCAGCCGCCCGCACGACGGGGTGCGGTCGGCTGGCATCGCGCTGGTTCCCCAGCAGCGCAGCATCTTCCCCCGCATGTCGGTGAAGGAGAACCTTGTGCTCGGCCTGCATCAGCGGCGTGATCGCGCCGTCACCCGCGCGCGGCTGGCCGACGCCTACGCCATGTTCCCGCAGCTGCGCCGCCCGGCGCGCCGGCGCGCCGGCGAGATCGACGTCGCCGAGCAGCGCATGCTGGAGCTCGCCCGAGCGCTGATGTGGAGGCCTCGGCTGGTACTCGTCGATGAGCTCTCGGCCGGGCTCGCCCCGCCGGCCGCCGCGTCCATCTTCGAGGAGCTTCGCCGGCTGCGCGCAGAGGCCGATCTCACGATCCTCATGTGCGAGCAGAACGCTCGGCAGGCGCTGTCGATCGCCGATCGCGGCTACGTGCTGCATCTCGGCCGCCAGATCTTTGAGGGGACCGGCGCCGAACTGCTGTCGAACGTGGCGGTGCGCCGTTCCCTGCTCGGCGAGGCCTGAGCTCGACGGGCGACCTGCGGGCGTTGCCATCGGTTCAGGTCAACTCTGCAGATCAGCAGCCGATCTGGACGCCAGAGCAATCGATGCGCGGGACCAGCCCTTCCGCGGGAGGAGTGCTGTCCCGATGACAGGCATCCAGCGGAAGGCGCACCGCGCGACCGGGTCGGCAGCGGAGCGCGGGTTCGGCGTGCGCCTGGTCCTCACCCTGATCGTCACGCTGTCGGCGATCGGCGCCGCGCAGTACTTCCTCACCGGTCCGCGGCTGATCGAGACCGCGCTGGCTCGTGAGATCGACGGGTACCGCAGCGACGCCACGCTGCTGGAACAGATCTACGCGAGCAACCATCTGGAGGACTGGGCGGGCGAGGCTCTGCCCGTGAACGTCCACCGAGAGGTCGTGCACATGGGCCAACGCAGCAACGTTCGGCTCGCCCGCCTCGTGTCGGCCAGCGGGGCGGTGCTGGGAGCCGGGCTGTCTGACGCGCTGGACCGGACGCACACGGACCAAGACGGAACGATCCAC
>DATKBU010000139.1:0-16594 GCA_035513815.1 Egibacteraceae bacterium | reverse complement strand
CACGCCGCGACTCGCTGGGAGGCGCGTGTCGGCCAGGTTTTCGCCGCCATCCTCATCGCAGGAGGGCTGTGGGGCGTCCTCGGCGGCTCGGTGCCGGCGGATGCCCCCCTTGTCGCCCGTGTGATTCTGCGCGGCGACCTGTGGCAGATCCTGATCGGCTTCTTCCTGTTCCGCGGCGCCTCGGAGGCCTACGCCAGCGCGGCGGCGCGAGAGCGACTGACCGGCCGGACAGTTCGCGAGCTGATGGGCAGTGTCCCGCCCGCGCTGCCGTCGGACCTCGCGCTGGACGAGGCGCTCGTCCGCGTCCAGGAGCGGCCATCGCTGCTGTGGCCGGTCGGCGCGCCGATCGTCGGCGGGCTCACGCTGGCCCAGATCGACGGGGTGCCGGAGCATCTGTGGCACGCGACGTCGGTGATCGACGTCGCGCACGCCGCCGATCGCGTGACGATCAGCGCCGACGCTGGGCTGGATGTGGTGCTGGAGCGCCTGTCCGCGGCCCCCGGCGGCATGCTGATCGTCGTGGAGGGCGGTCGCGCGGTGGGGCTCGTCACGCCGAGCCTCGTTGCAGGACTTACCCTGTAGATGCGCATCATCCGGGCCGTCTTCCTGCCTGCATCGGTGGGGCTGCTGATCTGGGCCGCCGCAGTGGTCCCGCTCCCTCAGTATGTGCAGGCGCCGGGAACGGTCGTTCCGCTCGGCGCGAGTATCGACGTGCAGGATCCGTCTGCGGGCGAGATCGACGGCGAGTTCCACATGACGACGGTCAACCTGCGTCGGGCCACCGTGTTCGGCCTCGTGCACGCAGGGGTGTCCGATACCGTCGGCGCCACGCTGATCTCGAGGGTGGTCCCGCCAGGAATGGACCCGCGGGAGTACTTTCGGCGCGAGCGGGAGCTGTTTCGGGAGGCAGGCCGGCTCGCCGCCGCTGTGGGCCTGTGCGCCGCCGAGTTCTACGATGACCCGTGCCAGATCACGGGCGACGGCGCGCTGGTGGTGGAGGTGGTCCCGGGCTCGGCGGCCGACGGCGTGCTGCTGCCCGGCGATGTGGTGATCGAGGCGGCTGGGGAGCCCGTCGCGACTGATTCGGACCTGCGCGCCGCGATCGGCTCAGTCTTGAAGGGGGGCTCTTTGCGGCTGGTGGTCCTCCGCCAAGGCGAGGAGCTTCAGGCGGAGGTGGCGCCGCGCCCGGTGACGGACGTCTCCGACGAGCCCATCCTCGGCGTCGGGCCGGCGATCATGAACCCTCGCATCGATCAATCAGTCCCGGTCGAGATAAGGTCGGGCCGCGTGGGAGGCCCGAGCGCAGGGCTGATGGTCGCTCTGACCGTGTTCGACAAAGTGAACGCAGACGTCGACTTGGCAGCGGGTCGCGTGATCGCCGGAACGGGGACGATCGACATCGACGGAGCGGTGGGGCCGGTCGGCAGCATTCGCTTCAAAGTCGTCGGCGCAGATCGTGGAGGCGCTGAGCTGTTCCTGGTCCCTGCTGGCCAGGCAGACGCCGCGCGCGCGGCGGTCCCAGAGGGCAGTGACCTGATCGTCGTCCCCATCGAAAGCCTCGACGACGCACTTGCGGTCTTGCAGGCTGACGACCTGAAGGCGACCGCCGACGCCGGATGAGACCGCCGCCGCACACGCGCGTCTGAGTCTGGGCAGAGGGCGGCGGCCGAAGGCGCGGTGCAGGGCGCTGCTACACTCGAAACCTCCCCCGCGGTCAGCGCCGGGCGGGTGGACGGCGGGGTCCCGTGCGACGCCGCACCGCGAACCTGGTCAGGGCCGGAAGGCAGCAGCCATAAGCGGTCTGCGGCGGGCGCCGCGGTCAAGCCGCGTCGTTTCGCCCGTCCGGCGGTGATCGCGGAGCCGTCTGCACCAGGCAAGGAGCCTCGTGGCCTACGTCTCCCTGTACCGCAAGTACCGGCCGCAGACCTTCGCCGAGGTCATTGGCCAGGCGCATGTCACGACGACGCTGGCGCATGCCGTGGCCGAGGATCGGCTCCATCACGCGTATCTGTTCACAGGTCCGCGGGGCACCGGCAAGACCTCGACAGCTCGGATCTTGGCCAAGTCGCTCAATTGCGAGAACGGACCCACCGCGGAGCCGTGCAACACCTGCACGCATTGCGCGGCGATCACCACAGGCTCAAGCGTGGACGTGATCGAAATCGACGCGGCCAGCCATGGCGGCGTGGATGACGTGCGCGACCTTCGCGATCGGGTCGCATTCGCGCCGGCCTCCGCGCGTATGAAGGTCTACATCGTCGACGAATGCCACATGCTGTCGACCGCCGGCTGGAACGCGTTCCTGAAAACGGTCGAGGAGCCGCCGGGCCACGTGGTGTTCGTGTTCGCCACCACTGAGCCGCATAAGGTCCTCGAGACGATTCTGTCGCGCACGCAGCGCTTCGACTTCAAGCGCGTCGACGCCGCGACGCTGGCCGCCCATGTGCGGGATCTCGCCGCGCGGGAGAGCTTGGAGGTCGAGCCCGGCGCGATCGACCTGATCGTGCGCGCCGGCGATGGCAGCGTGCGAGACACCCTCAGCGTCCTCGACCAGGTCGCGGCGTTCACCGGGCGGACCGCCGAGGACGGCGCGGCCGCGCCTGGCGCGGTCACTGCCCGCGACGTCGGCGAGGTCCTCGGCGCAGCGCCGGACGAACTTGTCATCGAGGCGGCCGACCTCGTCGCTTCCGGCGATGTCGCGCAGCTGTGCGTGCTGGTGCAGCGGCTCGCCGATGGCGGGCATGACCTGCGTCAGTTCGCGCGCGAGGCGGTTGAGCATCTGCGCGCCCTGTTCCTGCTGCGCGTCGCGCCGGACGCCGGGCTCGTGGAGGCCGCGCCCGAGCGCCTGGAACGTCTCCGAGCGCAGTCGGCTCGCCTCAGGCAAATCGAGCTGGTGCGCGCCATGGAGCTGCTGGGCGAGGCGCAGGCGCAGATGCGCCGCGGCAGCACTCGCCTGCCCCTGGAGATCGCCCTGATCAAGGCGGCCATCCCGGATGCGTCGGGCGACGCGGCGGCGCTGGCCGCTCGGCTTGATCGCCTTGAGCGCAGCGGAGTCAGCGAGCGCCGCGCCGACCAGGGGCTCTCGGTGAGCGCCGAAGCCGCTTCCGCGTCGGCGCCAGCCGCCCCGCCGGAGCCAGATCCCGCACCGCAGACGTTGTCCGCGCCGGAGGCAGATCCCGCACCGGACACGTTGTCCGCGCCGGAGGCTGATCCCGCACCGGAGACGTTGTCCGCGCCGGAGGCTGATCCCGCACCGGAGACGGTGTCCGCGCCGCCCGCGGCCGTGGCGGAGATCGATCTCACTGACTCGGCCGCTGACGAGGACGGCGCCGGAGGGCCCGCTGAGCCGCTCGAGGAGGCGTCGTCAGCCCCAGTCCACGGGGACTTGGCGCAGATCCAGGAGCGCTGGCCCGAGGTGCTGGCCGCGACGAAGCAGCGGAAGCGCACGCTGCACGCGTTCCTGACCGAGGGTCGGCCGGTGGCGCTGGACGGCGGCGCTTTGACGCTGGAGTTCCGCGCGGGCTACGACTTCCATGCGGACAACTGCACGCGCGAGGAGTCCCAGGCGCTTCTCGGCCTTGTCTTCACTGAGGTCCTCGGCGGGCCGCTGCGCGTGCGCTCGATGATCGCCGAGGCCGCCGTCGGCGGTTCGCGTCGGGCCCAAGAGGCCGACGAAACCGGGATCGACAGCGCGGAGCTGTCAGCCGTGCTGGAGCGCGAAGCTGACGAGGCCGCAGGCGCGGTCCCTGACGACGCCGAGGCGCAGGCCAAGGCCATCGACACGCTGACCCAGCACCTTGGCGCGACCGTGCTGGAGGACCCCGCCGATCGGTAGGGCGCCTGTACGCTACGCAGGCCGCTGTCTCCCCGAACCCATGAGGGGGCCTTCATGAGCAACATGAACCAGATGATGCGTCAGGCCCAAGCGCTGCAGCGCAAGCTGGCCAAGGCCCAGGAGGAGATCGCCGCGACGGAGGTCAGCGGCAGCGCCGGAGGCGGGATGGTCACCGTGGTCGTGGGCGGCGGGGGCGCCGAGGTGAAGTCGATCGCCATCGATCCGCAGGCGGTCGATCCCGACGATGTCGAGATGCTCCAGGACATGATCACCGCGGCCGTGAACGAAGCGCTGCGACAGGCCAAGGAGCTTGAGTCCGAGAAGCTGGGCGGGCTGGCGGGTGGCCTCGGGCTGCCGCCGGGCCTGGTCTAGCGCGAGGCGCGCTGCATGTACGAAGGCCCCATCCAGGATCTCATCGAGGAGCTCGGCCGGCTCCCCGGCATCGGGCCGAAGAGCGCGCAGCGCATGGCTTTTCACCTGCTCACCGTCGAGCACGCCGACGCGGCCCGTCTGGCTGACGCGATTATGTCGGTCAAGGAGAAGGTCCGCTTCTGCGCCCGCTGCTTCAACGTCAGCGAGCAGGACGAGTGCCGCGTCTGCCGCGATGCGCGCCGCGACCCCAGCGTGCTGTGCGTGGTCGAGGAGCCGCGCGACGTGCAGGCGATCGAGCGCACCGCCGAGTTCCGCGGCCGCTACCACGTGCTGGGCGGCGCCATCTCGCCCATCGACGGCGTGGGGCCCGATCAACTGCACGTCAAGGAGCTGATGGCACGCCTCGGCGACGAGGGCGTGACGGAGGTGGTGCTCGCGACCAATCCCAACATCGAGGGCGAGGCGACCGCCAGCTACCTGGCCCGCATGCTCAAGTCGATGCAGATCAAGGTCAGCCGCATCGCGTCGGGCCTGCCGGTCGGCGGCGACCTCGAGTACGCCGACGAGGTGACCCTCGGCCGGGCCTTCGCCGGGCGCCGCGAGATCTGAGCATCCGGCCGGTCCGGCCCTGCGCCTCGCGCGAGCTCTTCGACGCTTTGCTTCGTCAGGGCGATTCCAGACCAAGCCGTGCCCGAAGTACGCTGTAGCGCTTGGAGTTCTTGACCGAGGATGCTCCTGTGATCGTGGTTCAGAAGTACGGCGGCACCTCTGTCGCCGACACCGACCGCATCAAGCACGTCGCCGCCCGCATCGCGCAGGCCAAGCGCGCCGGGCACGACGTCGTGGCGGTGGTCTCGGCGATGGGCCACACCACTGACGAGCTGCTGCGGCAGGCTCATGAGATCTCCGAGATCCCGCCCGGCCGCGAGCTCGACATGCTCCTGACCGCCGGCGAGCGGATCTCGATGGCGCTGCTGGCCATGGCGATCCACGAAGAGGGCCTGACGGCGCGCAGCCTCACCGGCAGCCAGGCGGGCATCATCACTGACACCGCCCACGGCAAGGCGCGCATCATCGACATCACGCCGGGGCGGATCACCGAGGCGCTGTCCGGCGGCGACGTCGTCATCGTGGCCGGGTTCCAAGGCGTGAGCCGGGACTCCAAGGACGTGACGACGCTGGGGCGCGGCGGCAGCGACACCACCGCCGTCGCGCTGGCCGCCGCACTGGGCGCCGGCCTGTGCGAGATCTACACCGATGTCGACGGCGTGTACACGGCGGACCCGCGCATCGTCGGCGACGCCCGCAAGCTCGACCGCCTGGCGCATGAGGAGATGCTCGAGCTGGCTGCGTGCGGTGCGAAGGTGCTACAGGTGCGCTCCGTCGAGTACGCCCGCAACCACGGCGTGACCGTGCGCGTGCGCAGCTCGTTCGCCTTCGCCGAAGGCACGCTCATCGATCAGGGAGAGGACATGGAACAGGCGATCATCTCCGGCGTCGCGCACGACACGGACGAGGGCAAGCTCGTCATCCGCGGTGTGCCCGACAAGCCTGGCGTCGCGGCTCGCATCTTCACCGAGCTTGCAGACAACAACATCAACATCGACATGATCGTGCAGAACGTCTCCGCCGACGGGACCACCGACATCTCATGCACGCTTCCGCAGGCAGACGGCCCCGGGGCGGTGCAGCTGCTGGAGACGCTCACCGGCGAGATCGGCGCCGAGGGCATCGACTTCGACCCCGGGATCGGCAAGGTGTCGCTGGTCGGCGCGGGCATGAGGACGCATCCGGGCGTGGCGGCCTCGATGTTCTCCGCGCTGAGCGAGGCCGGCGTCAACATCGAGATGATCTCGACCTCGACGATCCGGATCTCGGTGGTCGTTCGCGCTGACGACGTCGAGACGGCTGTTCGCGCAGTCCATGATCGCTTCGGGCTGTCGGCGGCGGGGTCGTCCACGCGCGGCGAGTCGCGGGGCAGCTCGGAGGCGATCGCATGACCGCGCTTCGAGTCGCCGTCGTCGGCGCCACGGGCGCGGTCGGCCAGGATCTGCGCCGGCTGCTGTCCGAGCGCGAGTTCCCGTGCGAAGAGGTCGTCTTCGCCGCGAGCCAGCGCTCCGCCGGCACGGTGCTGAAGTTCCGCGACCGCGATATCGCGGTGCGCGACCTCGCCGATCCCGACGTGTTTGACGATGTCGACGTCGCGCTGTTCTCGGCCGGCGCCAGCACCTCTCGCGCGCACGCGCCGCGCGCCACCGCGGCCGGCGCGATCGTCATCGACAACTCGTCGGGGTGGCGGATGGACCCCGACGTTCCGCTGGTGGTGAAAGAGGTCAACCCTCACGCGCTCGACTCCATCCCGAAGGGGATCGTCGCGAACCCCAACTGCACCACGATGGTGGCGATGCTGCCGCTGAAGGCGCTGCACGACGCGTTCGGACTGACCGGCTTCACGGCCACGAGCTTTCAAGCAGCGGGCGGGGCTGGGCAGAAGGGGATCGACGAGCTCGAGGCGCAGATCGAGCCGCTGTTCGCCCAGCGCGAGCTGCTGCGGCGCGACGGGGCGGCCGCGGCCAAGCTCGTCGAGCACGGAGTCCATGCGAACACGCTCGCGTTCAACGTCGTGCCGTTGCTGGGGACGCTTGACGACCAGGGCTACACCGACGAGGAGATGAAGCTGCGCAACGAGTCCCGCAAGATTCTGGAGCTGCCCGACCTTCACGTCTCGCCGACGTGTGTGCGCGTGCCCGTGATGGTCGGCCATTCCATCCAGGTGCGGGCGACGTTCGAGGACAAGGTCACGGCCTCGGCGGCGATCTCATCCTTGGAGGGGTTCCCCGGCATGGTGGTCGAGCAGGCCCCGACGCCGCTTGAGTTCGCGGGCCGCGACGACGTCGCGGTCGGCCGAGTTCGCGCGGACCTGTGGGATCCGCACGCGCTGAACTTCTGGGTCACAGGAGACAACCTGCTGAAGGGCGCCGCGCTCAACACCGTGCAGATCGCCGAGTTGCTCGTCGAGCGAGGGCTGGTCTGATGGAGACTCGCTGACTGATTGGCGCGTAGTCGGGATAGGCATACCGCTGACGGCGCAGGCGAAAGGTGCAGCGGTGGCGATCGAGCGAGTGCGGGTGTGGATCGAAGGCGACGGCGAGCTGCAGCATCTCGCCGCGCCGCCGGAGGACGACACGGCGCACGGGTGGGACGGCGAGACGATCTGCGCTCGCCGGGGGCATCTGCGCTGGGTCCTGCCCGAGCATGTCGACGCCGCCAAGGCCTGCGCGGAATGCGCGGCCCTCGAAGGCCACGCCCCGCGGCTGGAGGGTGAGTACCCCGGTCCGGTGTGAACACGGCGCGGTCGCAGATTCCCATCGCGAAATCCGTGCGCTGGCGGCAGGATCCCGCCGTGATCGCACGGATTGCCGCGTCAAGCTGGCTCGCGGCGCCACCTGGGCTACAGGGCAAGCAGGGGTTGTCCCGCCAGCCAGACACCGCGCGGCCGCAGATCCCACGACCAGGCGAACGCCCCCTCATGCTCGGCGTCCCAGGAGACCAGATCCGCTCGTGCGCCCGGGACCACCGTTCCCCGGTCGTCCAGGCGCAGCGAGCGGGCGCCGCCTCGGGTGGCCGCCAGCAGTGCCTCATCCACCGACAGTCCCAGGGCCGCGACCGCCAGCGCGATCACCGTGCTCATGCTGGTGATCCCGGAGGTGCCCGGGTTGTGGTCGCTGCCGAGCGCGATCGTGACGCCCCTTGCCCGCAGCGTGCGCACATCCGGCAGCGGGCCGATCGACAGCGCCGTGCCAGGGCACAGCGTGGCTGCGACGCCGGCCGCAGCCAGCGCGCGGGCATCCGCGTCCGTGACGCGCAGGAGGTGATCGGCGGAGGCGGCGCCGATCTCGGCTGCCAGCTGACTCCCGCCGAGGTGCGCCAGCTCGTCGGCGTGGATGCGCGGGACAAGCCCGGCTGCCTTGCCCGCGTTCAAGATCAATCGCGCCTGAGCGACGGTGAAATAGCCCTCGTCGCAGAACACGTCGCAATGGCGGGCGCCCGCCTCGGCGGCATCCGACGCCCACGATGCGACCTCCTCGGCATAGGCGGTCCATTCGCCGTCGCCGTGCTCGGGTGGCAGCGCGTGCGCGGCCAGGAACGTCACCTCGATGTGCGGCAGGCCATCTCCTCCCCGCAGCTGTTGCAGCAGCCGGACGCTGTCCAGCTCGCCGTCGTGCGTGAGGTGATAGCCGGTCTTGGCCTCGACGGTGGTGGCGCCGCCTGCGGCCCAAGCGACGAGGCGCGCTCGGACCGCCGCCGCCAGCGAGGCCCAGTCCTGCGTGCGCGTGGCGGCCACCGTGGCCGCGATGCCGGCGCCGTCGCCCAGGTGTGCGTACGACAGCCCGGCGGAGCGGGCCGCGACCTCCGCGAATCGCTGCCCGGCGTACACGGGATGGGTGTGGGCGTCGATCAGCCCTGGTGTCACCAGCGCGCCGCCGACATCCACCTCCTGCGACACGTCGGCCGCCAGCCCTGGCGGCACCGCGTCGACAGACGATCCGACCCATGCGATCCGATCGTCTCGCAGCACCAGCGCAGCGCCTTCGAGCACGCCCGCGTCAGTCGCCGTGAACAGCCGGCCGATCCCGCGGAGCAGCGTCGCCGTCATCGGCCCATCACTGCCTCGATCGCCGCCGTGAGCTGACGCGGGACGTCGTCGATCAGCAGATGACGCCGGTCTCGGACGATCAGCCGGCCCGACGCCACGACCGCGGTCACATCGGCCGCCGTGGCCGCGAACACCGCGCTGGGCAGTAGATCGTCGGAGTCGGCGCCGGCCAGCCGGGGCGAGTCGAGATCGACCGCCACAAGGTCAGCCTGCTGATCGACGGCGATGGCGCCCGCCTGAAAGCCGAGCGCCGCCATTCCGTGCGCTGTCGCGGCGCGCAGGAGCGCCTCCGGCCGGTGAATCCCGCGCCGGCCGCCCGTCAGGCGCTCGTCCAGCTCGACGGCTCTGGCCTCCTCAAACAGGTCGATGACCGCATGCGAGTCACTGCCGAGGCATAGCCGGGCGCCGGCGGCGGCCAGCGATGAGGCCGGGCCTACGCCGTCGGCCAGGTCGCGTTCGGTTGTCGGGCACAGGCACACGCTGGCGCCGCTGCCGCCGAGCAGGGCAATGTCGTCAGGCGCGAGATGGGTGGCGTGCACCGCAGTGGTCTTGGCCCCGAGCACCCCGTGGTCGGCCAGCAGCTCGACCGGCGAACGGCCAGTCGTGGCGCGGCACTGGTCGTTCTCCGCTGGCTGCTCGGAGACGTGAACGTGCAGCGGCGCGCCGCGCTCGGCCGCCCAGTCTCGGACGAGCTTCATCCCCGGCTCGTCGACTGCGCGCACACTGTGGATCGCCGCGGCGCGACGGACATGATCGGCCGGGGGAACCGCGGATGCGCGCACGGCCCACGCCTCGGCGTCGGCGTCGCCGAATCGCAGCTGCGGTCCCTCGAGCGGACGGCCGAAGCCTCCGCGCAGGTAGCACGTGTCGAGCAGCGTGAGGCGGATCCCGGCTTCTCCGGCGGCGGTGATCAGCGATTCGGCCATCGCGTTCGGATTGGAGTAGGGCCTGCCGCCGCGGTCATGGTGGAGGTAGTGGAACTCGCCGACGGCGGTGATGCCGGCGAGGGCCATCTCGGCGTAGACGGCTCGCGCGAGATCGCGGTACGTCTCAGGATTCAGGCGTTCGGCGACCTGGTACATCAGCGCTCGCCAGGACCAGAAGTCGCCGCCCGCGCGCTGTGCCCGCCCCCGCAGCGCACGGTGGAAGGCGTGACTGTGCGCGTTGGCCAGTCCGGGGATCACCAGCCCGGCGAGGCGCTGCGCTCGCGGCGGCGGCGGCCGCTGACCGGGGGTGACCGAAGAGATCAGCCGCCGTGCCGTCTCGATGAGCACGTCGCGCTCGACGCGCCCGTCGAGGACCGCGTACTGCGCGTGCCACAGGCTGGGCTCGGTCATGGGGCTTCGCTGTCGCCGGAATGGCGCATCGGCACCCGCACGCCCCGCGAATCGGCCGTCGCGATCGCCTCCGGGTAGCCGGCGTCGGCGTGGCGCAGCACGCCCATCGCCGGGTCGGTGGTCAGCACGCGCTCGAGCTTTCGCCCCGCCAGATCTGATCCGTCGGCGACGGCGACCATCCCCGCGTGCAGCGAACGGCCGATCCCCACGCCCCCGCCGTGATGCACGCTGACCCAGCTGGCGCCGGCGGCGGTGTTGACCAGCGCGTTGAGGATCGGCCAGTCCGCGATGGCGTCGCTGCCGTCGCGCATCGCCTCCGTCTCGCGGTACGGGGAGGCGACCGAGCCCGAGTCGAGGTGGTCCCGGCCGATCACGATCGGCGCCCTCAGATCGCCACTGCTGACCATCTCGTTGAAGCGGACCCCCAGCTGTGCGCGCTCGCCGTAGCCCAGCCAGCAGATGCGCGCCGGCAGGCCCTGAAACGGCACGCGCTCCGAGGCCATACGCAGCCAGCGGGCGAGCGCGTCGTTGTCGCCGAACTCCTCAAGCGCCGCCGCGTCCGTCGCGGCGATGTCTGCTGGGTCGCCCGAAAGCGCCACCCACCGGAACGGGCCTCTGCCCTCGCAGAACAGCGGGCGGATGTAGGCGGGCACGAAGCCGGGATAGGAGAACGCGTCGGCCAGCCCGCCCGTCTTCGCCTCGCCGCGCAGATTGTTACCGTAGTCGAAGACCTCTGCGCCCGCCTCCTGGAATCCGATCATGGCCGCGCAATGGCGGACCATCGACTCGCGGGCGCGCAGGACATAGTCGTCCGGCTTCAGCTCGCGCAGCCGGTCGGCCTCTTCGAGCGTCATACGCGCCGGGACATAGCCGTTGAGCGGATCGTGGGCTGACGTCTGGTCGGTGACGACGTCGATCGGCGCGCCGCGCTTGAGCAGCGCCGGGAAGGCGTCCGCAGCGTTGGCGATCACGCCGATCGATCGCGCCTGGCCTGCGCGCGCGGCGCGTTCGGCCGCGGCCAGCGCCGCGTCCAGATCCTCAGCGATCTCGTCGAGATAGCCCTGATCCGCCCGGCGCCGCGCCCGGCTCGGATCAACCTCCACGCACAGGGCGACGCCGTCGTTCATGGTGACCGCCAGCGGCTGGGCGCCGCCCATGCCGCCCAGTCCGGCGGTCAGGACGATCCGCCCGCGCAGACTCCCGCCGAATCGCTGCGCAGCGACGGCGGCGAAGGTCTCGTAGGTCCCTTGAAGGATCCCTTGCGTCCCGATGTAGATCCACGACCCGGCGGTCATCTGGCCGTACATCGTCAGCCCGTCGCGCTCGAGCGCCCGGAACGTGTCCCAGTCCGCCCAGTCGGGGACCAGCAGGGAGTTGGCCAGCAGCACCCGGGGCGCCCATTCATGGGTGCGAGCGACGCCGACCGGCTTGCCGGATTGGACCAGCAGGGTTTCATCGGCTTCGAGCGCCTGCAGTTCGCGCACGATGGCGTGAAAAGCCGGCCAGCTACGGGCCGCCCGCCCGGAGCCGCCGTAGACCACGAGGTCCTCAGGGCGCTCCGCGACGTCAGGATCGAGATTGTTCTCCAGGCAGCGCAGCGCCGCCTCCTGCGGCCACCCCTTGCATCGCAGCTCGGGGCCTCGAGCGGCGCGGATCGCGGGCATGCTGCCTCCTGGCATCGGCGCGGCCGGCCGCGCGCATGTCATTATCCGCGCACAGCCGCTCACCAAGGAGCTCGGTGTGACTATTCCCCCGACCGGCCAGACGGCCAACCCGCCGCACGAGGTCGAGGTCGGCCGCGCACCGCTGTCGCTGGACGACCTGATCTCCGTTGCTCGCCACGGCGCGAACGTGCGGCTGTCCGCTGACGCTCGCGCGCAGGTCGAGGCCTCGCGCCGGCTGGTCGAGGGCCATCTCGGCGAGGACCGAGCGATCTACGGCCTCAACACCGGCTTCGGCGCGCTGGCCGACGTGCGCATCGCCGCCGAGGACAATGCCGCGCTGCAGATCAACTTGGTGCGCAGCCACGCGGCGGGCGTCGGCGACCTGCTGCCCGCCGAGGTCGTCCGCGGGATGATGCTCGTGCGCGCGAAGACCCTGGCAGCGGGCTACTCGGGTGTGCGCCCGCTCGTGGTGGAGCGCCTCGTGGACCTGCTGAACGCCGGCGTCTGCCCAGCTGTGCCCGACCGCGGGTCAGTCGGGTGCAGCGGCGACCTGGCG
The DNA here is from genome assembly GCA_035513815.1 of Egibacteraceae bacterium. Classification (GTDB taxonomy): domain Bacteria; phylum Actinomycetota; class Nitriliruptoria; order Euzebyales; family Egibacteraceae; genus DATKBU01. The sequence goes on along the minus strand of DATKBU010000139.1, from coordinate 4,173 downwards.
CAGCTGGCGCACATCGCACTGTGCCTGGTCGGAGAGGGGCGGGCGCTGCGGTCCGGCGGGGGCACCGAGGCATCGACCGATGCGCTCGCGCGCGCCGGGGTCTCCCCGATCGCGCTCGCCGAGAAGGAGGGCCTGGCGCTGATCAACGGCACCGACGGGATGCTGACAGTCGGCGCGCTGGCGCACGCGGATTCGCTGGTGGCGCTGCGCAGCGCCGACATCGCCGCCGCGATGTCGGTGGAGGCGTCAAACGGCACCGACCGCCCGTTCGCCGCCGAGATCCAGGCGCTTCGCCCCCACCCCGGCCAGGCTGCGTCGGCCGCGAATCTGCGCCGGCTGCTCGATGCCAGCTCGATCGTCGCCTCGCACCGCGACAGCGAGCACGCGGTGCAGGACGCCTATTCGTTCCGCTGCGCGCCGCAAGTGCATGGGGCCGCGCGGGACGTGCACGCCTTCGCGGGCGAGGTGCTCGAGCGCGAGCTGCAGTCGGTGATCGACAACCCCGTGGTGCTGCCTGATGGGCGTGTGGAGAGCAACGGCAACTTCCACGGCGAGCCGCTGGCGTACGCAGCGGATGCGCTGGCGATCGGGATCAGCGGCGCGGCGAACATCAGCGAGCGGCGCACGCTGTGGCTTCTGGGCCCGGCCGCCGCGCAGCGCGGACTGCCCGCGTTCCTGGCCGTGAGCCCTGGCCTGCAGTCCGGCTACATGCTGGCGCAGTACACCCAGGCGGCGCTGGTGTCGGAGTGCAAGGTCCTCGGCACCCCGGCCAGCCTCGACTCGATCCCGACTTCGAACAACCAGGAGGACCACAACAGCATGGGCTGGCTGTCGGCGATGAAGCTGCGGCGGGTCGTCGAGCTGGTCACGACCGTGGTGGCGATCGAGGCGCTGTGCGCCGCGCAGGCGCTGGACCTGCGCCGCCCCGCCGAGCCCGCGCCCGCGACTGCCGCAGCCCGGGCTGCGATGCGCGAGGCGGTCCCGTTCCTCGACGCCGACCGAGAGATCGCGGCTGATATCGCCGCCGCGACCGACCTGGTCCGCCGCGGCGGGCTCGCCGGCGCCGTGGAGCAGCTCATCGGACCGCTCGCCTGAGCTGCGCGGTGCCCTGCTAGCGCTCGAACGGGCAGGCGCAGGGGACGGCGCTGCAGCGCGGGCAGCCGTTCGAGTAGCGCTGCGCCGCGGCCGACAGATCGACGCCGACCTGATCCGCGAGCGATGCGAGCCATGCCAGGGCGTCTGCGAACTCCCGCTCGCGATCGCCGTCATCGCCGCGGAACAGCGCGCGCGACAGCTCGCCGCACTCCTCGGTGAACCAGGCGAATGTCCGCGCCAGCCCTCGCTGGCGGTCGCGCTCGCCGTACAGCGCCCGCATCTGCGCCTGGAAGTCCCTGATCTCCATAGACCGCCCCGGACGACTGCGCCCGCCACTGACAGGCGGTGGCGGGCGCTGGAGTCGGGATGCCGGGATTTGAACCCGGGGCCTCCACGTCCCGAACGTGGCGCGCTAACCAAGCTGCGCTACATCCCGTTGCGCCCGCAGGGTACTCGCCCCTGCACCCGCCCTCAATCTGACCCTCGGACCTCGCCACCCGCCGGAACGACTTCAAGGACGCTCGCCTCCGGCCGGCAGGCGAATCGGAACGGCGCGAAGGTCGATGTCCCGATGCCTGCCGAGACGTGCAGCCACATCCGGTCGCCGTGGCGCGATAGGCCTCGCGCCTGGTCAAGCGGCAGATCGCAGTTGTCGACGAGCGCGCCGATGCCGGGGATCCTCAGCTGACCCCCGTGCGTGTGACCGGACAGCGCCAGGTCGTAGCCTCGGCGCTCGAAGACCGCGAGCGCGCGCAGGTACGGGGCGTGCACCACGCCGAGGCGCAGTGCGACGGGGTGCTCTGGCTCTGACCAGTCAATGTCGCCTGGGCGGTCCCGCCTGATATGAGGATCGTCCAGCCCGGCGATGTCCACGGTCCCGACGGTCGTGGAGATCAGCGTCCGGCGGTTCTCGAGCACTTCCCAACCCGCTGCCGTCAGACCCTTGATCAGCCGCTCGGAGTCGATCAGCGGTCCGGGACCCCGCCCGCTCGGTCCCGTGAGATAGCCAAAGGGATTCTTGAACGTCGGCCCGTACCGGTCGTTGGAGCCCAGCACCGCGATCGCGTGACGGCCCTGAGCGACCTCAGCGAACAGCTCGATGGTCGGCTCGATCGCGTCGGCGTGGCCGAGGAAATCCCCCGTCACCACAACGAGGTCAGGCGAGGACTGCAGGCAGCGGCGCACGAACGCCTGCTTGTGTTCCTGGCCCGGCGTCAGGTGCAGATCAGACAGGTGGAGGATCCGCAGGCCCGCGCCGGCGTCCGCGGGGAGCGCAGGGATCCTGACGTGGCGCAGCGTGTACCAGCGGCGCTCGATGAGGCTGGCGTAGGCGAGGCCGCCCGCCGCCGCCCCGCCGAGGGCGAGCAGTATCCCAGGGAGCATGGATCGATGGCCTGTCGTCAGTCGCGGTTGCCGGTCTTGGCAGGCGTGGTCGCGGATGCGCCCGGCGTCCTTGCCGTCGCTGTCTCTGGCGGGTCGTCGGCGGTCCGCGGGCGACCGACGAAGATCTCGACCGGGCCCAGGACCAACCCGGCGGGGTCGGTGTACAGATCCAGCTCGGGCTTCGTGCCCGCCACGGGATCCTGGTCGATGACGATCCCGTACTCCGCGGGCTTCGACACTGGCCACAGCGTCACCTTGGGGACGTACCCGAGCTCGTCCAGCAGCGCCACTGCCTCGGGCTCCTTCATGCCGATGAGGTTCGGAACGACAGGCGGCTCCGCCGTGCCGTCCGAGACCGACAGCAGCACCTTTGAGCCTCCGCCGATGCTCGTCCCCGCCTCCGGGTTCTGCTCGAACACGATGCCCGCGGGCGCCCAATGCGGCAACGTCTCCGCTTCCGGCACGAAGTCAGCCTCGCCGACAATGTCCTCGGCCTCCTCGATCGGCAGTCCCACAACCGCCGGCACTGTGCTTCGCGGGATGGGCGGCGGCGTCGGGAACTCCTCAACGGGCAGCTCAAGGAGCTCGATTGAGCGCGTCATGAAGCGCTGCCAGATCATGGTCGGCAGGCACCCGCCGGTGACGGCGCCGCTTCGCCCGCAGCGCGGGTCTCTCATCTCGATGTCGCCCTCGACGTGGCCGACCCAGGTCGCGGCGGACAGCTGCGGGATGAAGCCGATGAACCAGGCGTCGTGGTAGTCCTGGGTGGTTCCCGTCTTTCCGGCCGCCGGCCGCCCGATCTTGCCGTTGCGGGCGGCGGTCCCGCTGTCGATGGGGCCTCGCAGCAGGTCCGTCGCTCGGGCGGCGATCCCCGCCTCGATGACCTGCTTGCACTTCGGGTCGTGGCGCGCAATCACCCGATCCTCGCGATCCCGGATCTCCAGGATGGCGTGAGTCTCACAGTGGGCGCCGTTGTTCGCCATGGTCCCGAAGCCGGCCGCCATGTCGACCGGATAGCTGCCCGCCGCCCCTAGGACATTGGAACAGTTGAACTTGGCCAGTGGCTCCCACGCGGTGTTGACCACACCCATGCGCTCAGCCACCTCGGCCAGCTTCTCCGGGCCGGTGAATTCGTCCATGAGGTGCGCGAAGTAGACGTTGCTCGAGAAGGTGGTGGCTCTGGTCATGTCCATGAAGCCGCCGCCGCCATCGGAGTAGTTGCCAGGCGTCCAGTTCTTCGGGCAGAAGCCCGTCGGACGGTACGGCGACGGCGTGTCGGTGGTGTACGCCGGTGACACGCCCGACTCCAGGGCCGCGACGATTTCGAATGCCTTGAACGACGAGCCAGTCTGCTGCCCGAAGATGTCGCCAAGATAGGGAACCGCCGGGTTGACCTGGCTCTCACCTGGCCCCTTGCCGTATGCCCTCGGCCCGAACCCGATCGCGAGGATCTCTCCCGTCTTCGGATCGACGGCGGTCAGCGCGGACTGCGGCCCGTCGATCTCCTCCAGCACCTCCCGGATGGCCTCGTCGGCGATGTCGGCCAGGCGCACGTCCAACGTCGTCTTCACCGTGAGGCCGCCGCGGAACAGCGAGCGCTGGCGGTCCTCCAGAGTCGCCCCGAGCGCCTCCTCCTCGTTGAGCAGGATGTAGCGCACGTAGTCGATGAAGAACGGGTTCTCGGGCTCGCGGATG
>DATKBU010000138.1:0-18225 GCA_035513815.1 Egibacteraceae bacterium | reverse complement strand
TGTCGGCCGACGGCGCCCAAGACTTGACCGCGTCTATGCTCGGTGGATGGCCAGGTACCCGACCAGGCAGGCGGTATCTGCCGGAGGGCTGGTGCATGAGGACCGCCCCGACGGGCGGTGGGTGGTGCTCATCTCCCGCCGCAATGCCGCCAGCCAGCTGCAGTGGACGCTGCCGAAGGGCGGCCTTGAGGAGGGCGAGGACCTGGAGACCGCCGCACTGCGCGAGGTGCGCGAAGAGACCGGGCTGGACTGCGATATCGCCGACAAGCTCGGGGTTGTGGACTACTGGTTCATCTGGAGCCCTGAGCAGGTCCGCTATCACAAGTTCGTGCACTACTACTTGATGCACCCTCGCGGCAGCGCCGTCCAGGCGCGCGATGACGAGGCGGAAGAGGTCGCGTGGCTGCCCATCGAACAGGCCATCGACCGACTGTCGCACGAGAATGAGCGCCGGCTGGTCCGCACTGCCATCCCGGACGATCCTCGCGCGGCCCGCTCGGCAGCCGGCGGCGCCGGGTGACGTGGCAGGCCGTGGCTGCCAGGCGCGTCGCCGCGGGACTGGCGGCGCTGGCGCTGGCGCCGGCGCTGTCAGCCGTTCCCGCCCATGCCCAGGCAGGCGAAGGCGACCTCGTCGGCGGCGCCCGTCTGGAGATCGAGGCGCTCACCGGAACCCTTCTGCCGGAGGCGGAGTTCCGGATCCAGGTCCGCGTGGTGAACACGGGCGCTCAGGCGCTGGAAGGACTTCGAGTCCTCGGCACAGTGCACAACCGGATCGCCAGCCGCTATGAACTGCAGCAGGCGCTCGACGACGGCGTGGTCGGGGACCTCTGGGCGAGTTATCAGACCGATGTCGATCCCATTCCGCCACGGGGGAGCCGCGTGGTTGCGATCACGCGCACGTCGGAGGAGCTCGGGTTCGCGCGGCCTGACGAGAAGTTCGGCGTCTACCCCATGCGCGTGCAGGTTCAGCAGTTCGGCGCCGCGATGGATGAGGCGCGCACGAGCCTCGTGGTGACGCCGCGCACCGTAGCCCAGCCCCTCCTCGCCGCACTTGTGGCGCCGATCGATCATGCTCCCGCGCTGCTCGACGCGAACGCCTATGAAGCCGACGGGCTCGTAGCGGCGGTCGGCGCCGAAGGCCGCCTGAGCCGCATCGTCACGGCGCTCGCGCAGGCTCCCGCCATCCCGATCACTGTGGCGACCAACGGGCTCGTCCTGGAAGAGGCGGCCGACCTTGCCGACGGCTTCACGCTGGTCTCGGGCGCCGACCGCGTCGACGTCTCGCCGACCGACCGCCAGGCGGCGGCCGGCCAGGCGTTCGCGGACCACCTCGACACTGTCGTGGCTCGCCGTCCGACCCAGCACATCGCCTTCGCATATGCCTCGGCGGACCTGGTCGCGCTGGTGCGCGGCGACATGGCGCTGGAGGCCAACCGTCACATCGAGGAAGGGCTGCGCGCGGCGCGGCGCCTGACGCGAGGCGCCCCCACTCAGGGGATCCTGTGGCCGCCGGCCGGCCTCGACCCCGAGACGCTCGGGATGGCGGCCACCGCGGGGATCGACACAGTGCTGCTGAGCGAGCGCTATCTCAACATCCCGCGTGTGCGAGATCTTCCGCTGTCGCCGTCGCCCGTCCGGAGGCTGCGCACCGAAGCCGGCGAGCCGATCACTGCCCTGGTCCCCGATCCTTGGCTCGAGGAGCTCATGGCTGAACCGCCCGCTGGAGGGCTGGCGGCGATGATCCAGCGGATCCTCGCCGAGACCGCCGTGGTGTACTTCGAGCGGCCCAACGCAGCGCAGTCGCGAGGGCTCCTGCTCGCGCCGCCGCAGCAATGGGATCCACCGCCCGGGATGGTGGAGGAGCTGGTGCAGCGGATCTCCTCCGCGCCGTGGCTGCGCCCGGCAACGCTGTCCACGCTCGCTGATGGCGTGCCGCCGCAGCAGTCTCCCGCAGATCTGCGCTATCCCCAGGTCGAGCGCAGCGCCGAGCTTGAACCCGCCTACGTCGCCGAGCTGAGCCAGGCCCGCCGCCACATCGGCTCGATGGCGACGGTGCTGCCAACCAACGACATCCCTGCACGCTTGGATCGGATCGTGCGAGCCGCAGCCTCGTCTCACTTCCGCGATCCGACGCGCCGGCCCGTCGGGGCACGGCTGCTGCGCGGCATCTCCGCCAGCGCCACTCGGCTGTACTCGGCGGTATCCGTCGACGACCAATCGCCGGTCACCCTGACAGCTGCTGAAGGGCCGGTCCCGATCACGATCCGAAATACCTCGGACACCCCGCTGCGGGTGCTCGTGCGGCTGAACAGCCCGCGCTACGACTTCGGCGAGGACGGATCGCGTGAAGTGATCCTCCCGGCGGGACAACAGGAGACGCTCACGTTCCGCGTGCGCCCGCTGACTCCGGGCGGCACGTACCCGATCCGGGTGACGGTCGAGGACCTGCACGGCGCGCTGGCGCTTGCCAACGGCACCGTGGTCGTCCGCTCGGCCGTCTACTCCGCGGCCGCGCTCGCCGTCACGGTCGGTGCGGGGGTGTTCTTGCTGGCGTGGTGGATCTACCACGCCGTTCGCCGCCGACAGCTGCGCCCGGCGACCTCGTAGCAGGCCCCCGCGTCGCCCGAGCACGTCGCCCCATCGGTGGCGTCTCGTGCTACGGCGATCTGCCCGCGAGCCGCGACAGCGCGCCGATCGCGGCCTCGGCCTCAGGCAGGCGCAGGACCTTGGCCACCGCCAGGTACACCAAGCCGGTCGCGGCCAGCGCGATCGGCGCCGCGGCCAGCGGGTGCGCGTCGCCGACCATCCACCTGGCCGCAAGCGCTGCCACGGCGGCGGCACCGGCAGCGCCAAGGGTGCGCGAAAGATAGCCCCCGCCGAGACGCGGCCTCGCACGGCGCCGTCGCACGGCGGCGCGCAGCAAGCTGTACTCGAGCCAGGCGGTCCCCCCCGCCGCCAGGGAAAGCCCAACTGCGCCGAGCCGCGGCCAGTCGGGCGCTTCTCGGAAATCCTGGGGATACGGCGCCAAGGCCGGAAGCTCCCCGAGCAGCCGCAGCTGGCCCTCGACGATGCCGAGGCGGTCGAACTGCAGCATGAGCGCCGCGCCCAGCACAGCGGAGACGGTCACGCGCAGGCCGGCCACCGCGGCGGGGATCTTGGTCTCGCCTGCCGCGTACAGCGAGCTTTGCAGCAGCCGTGACGACGTCGTGGCCAGCAGTCCTGCGCTGTAGCCAGCCAGCACAGCCCAGACCACCATGGTCGATGCGCTCCCGAAGCCGCCGGTCTGGAACAGCGCGCCCACCACGAGGTCGCCGAGGAGCACGTAGACAAGCGCGCTGGGCACCACGAAGAAGGCGATCCTGGCCAGGCCCTGATCCAGGCGCGCTGTGAGGAGCGCGCGGTCGGTCTGATCAGCGCTGGCCAGCTGGGGAAGCTCGGCGGCGGCCACGCTCATGCCGAACAAACTGATCGGCAGCAGGTACAGCAGCTGGCTGTAGCCGAGGAACGCGACTGCGCTGCCCGCCAGAAGGCTCGCCAGGATCAGATCGACCCATGCGCTGATCTGGACGATGCCCCGCCCCGCGACCACAGGCACGATGGCGCGCAGCGCCGCGCGCGTCCCGGGGAGGTCGGCGCGCACGCTGAGGCGGATGGGCCCGCCCACCCGCACCACTGCGGGGATCTGGATCGCGAACTGCAGCAGGCCCCCGGCAAGCGTGCCCCACCCCAGCGCCAGGGCCAGCCCTTCGAAGGCCGCCGGGTCGGCGAACGGGTCAGCCAGGCGCCCCGAGTACACCGTCAGCCCCAGCGCGACGAGCACGGCGATCTGGGTCGCGTTCCAGATCACCGGGGCGACGTAGGAGAGGAAGAAGCGGCGATGGCTGTTCAGCACGCCCAGGCACCACGCCGACAGCGCCAGCAGCCCGAGGCCCGGGGTGATTATGCGGACCATCGCCACCGTCAGTTCGCGCTTGCCGCCTTCGAAGCCCGGCGCGATGAGGCTGGTCAGCGGTCCGGCGAAGACGACCCCGAGCACGACGAGCGCGCCAGTGGCCGCTGCCAGCAGGCCCGCGATCGCGCCGGCGACTCGCCCTGCCTCCTCGCGCCGGCCTTCGGCCAGCAGGCGGCTGTAGACGGGGATGAACGAGGCGGACAGCACGCCCTCGCCGAGAAGGTTCTGCAGCAGGTTCGGAATCTTGATGGCCGCCCAGTACGCGTCGGCGGCGAAGCTGGTTCCGAGAAAGTGCGCAATCGCTCGACCCCGGGCGAATCCAGAGACTCGCGAGAGCAGGATGCCGGCTGCGAGCACATTCGAGTAGCGCCGTGGCGACGCGCCCTCCGGCACCGGAGGCTCGCCTGGGACGCTGGACAGCTCGGACACCTCGCCTCGCATCGTCGATCGGCCGCCTCTGGCTTCGTCTCGCCACGATCCTAGGACCGAGGGAGCGCAACCCGATGCTGGCCGCGCTGCGCAAGACAACGTGCGCAACGTGCTCAAGAAACGGCCAGGATGACCGATAGTCATTTGTAGCCACACTCCGTGGTCACTTCAGGTAGGCGGTAGCCAGACACCGAGCGGAGGGAGTAAGGCGTGAACCTCAGCGCGGAACGCGGCGACATCATTCTCAGCGGACTGCTGAGGATGGTCGCCGGTCTGTTGCTGGTCGGGCTGGCGCTGATCGAGACCGGCGCCGTGGCGGTCAACGCGGTCCAGCTCGATGAGGTCGCCACCAGCGCGGCTCGCGCGGCCGCCGTCGCATGGCGCGACCACGGCAGCCAGCTGGCGGCCCAGGATGCCGCCGAGCGCGCGCTCGCGGTCGAGAGCGGCGTGGCTCTGGAGACCGTGTCCATTGCCAGCGACGGCTCCGCGACGGTCACGCTGCACCGCGATGCGGCGGTGCTCTTCCTGGACCGCGTGCCCCCCGCGCGCCGCTTCCTGCGGCACGCCGTGACCAAGAGCGCGCAACCCCCTCCGGCGCTGTAGCCCGCTGCGGCGAGCCGCTCCGGAAAGCGCCCTCGACTACACTCGAACCCGCACGTAGAGGGCGGTCAGACGACCGCGTCGCTGCTGGCGTAGGCGAAGGCTCCTGATGAATCTCCCGCAATGAGCGAACCGGTTGATCAGGCCGAGACGCTTGTCGGTCAAGACGCAGATCGCGAGGGCGGCAGCGGCAGCGCGGGCCAGCGCGAAGAGTCGGCGCCGGCGCGCATGCTCGGCGGACGGTATCTGCTCGAGGAGCAGATCGCCCGCGGCGGCATGGCCTCGGTCTGGCGCGCGCATGACGAGATTCTCGCGCGCACCGTGGCGGTCAAGCTGCTTCACGAGCACCTCTCCGCCGACGACGGATTCCGCGAGCGCTTCCGGCGGGAGGCCATCTCCGCCGCCAAGCTCACCCACCCGCATGTCGTCGGCCTGTACGACACCGGCACCGACGAGCACCGCGTCTACCTGGTGATGGAGTTCATCGACGGCGCCACGCTCAAGGACCTGATCGCCGAGCACGCCCCCTTGGCGCCCGAGCACGCCGCGGCAATCGGCGAGCGGGTCGCCCGGGCGCTGGACTACGCCCATTCGCGTGGGCTCGTCCACCGCGACGTGAAGCCCGCGAACATCCTGATCGGGGCGGACGGGACGGTGAAGGTCGCCGATTTCGGGATCGCCAAGGCCGAAGAGGAGGCGGCGCGGCTGACCAAGACCGGGATGGTGCTCGGCACGGCCGCGTATGTCGCTCCCGAGCAGGTGACTGCCGGAGCGGTCGACGCCAAGGCCGACCAGTACGGTCTCGGGATCGTGCTGTACGAATGCCTCACGGGTCGGCAGCCCTTCAAGGGCGACACGGCGGTGGCCACCGCCGTCCAGCGGCTGGAGCACGACCCCATGCCGGTGCGCTCGGTGCGCCCAGACGTGCCGCGCGGACTTGACGAGATCGTCGCCCGCGCGATGGCCCGGGACCCGAATGCGCGCTTCCAGTCCGCGGGGCAGATGGCCGACGCCTTGATGGCGTACGCGGACACTGACCTCGGCCACGGCGCTGGGCTGCTGCCCGGCGACGAGGCGGCTGCCGACGCGACCGAGTTCGCCTCTGCGCCATCCTTGCAGGACGATGAGCTGGCCGGCTTCGGCGATGCGGAGTCCTTCCTGCGCAGCGAGGGCCGCTGGCTGGCGCCCGTGCTCGCGCTGCTCGCGCTGGCCGGCGCGCTGGTCGCGATCGGCCTGGTCACCGGGATCCTCGAGCCGGGCGAAAACTTCCGCATCGTGCTTGCCGAGGATCTCCGGCCTCGCGCCCCCGACCCCGGCGATCCTGAGGGGCCGGATGGGCCCGCGGCGCCGGCCCCGATTCAGCCTGCCGCGATTCATGCCTTTGACCCGCTGGGTGACGGCCAGGAGCGGGATCAGGACCTTCCGAACCTGCTCGACGGCGACTCGGAGACGGCGTGGCGAACGGAGCTGTACCACCGCGCCGATTTCGGAGGGTTGAAGGCGGGGGTCGGCTTCTGGATCGATCTCGGCGCGCCTTATCGCGTCGACCAGGTGACACTGGAGACGACCTCGCCGGGATTTACCTACGAACTCCGGGCGGCTGAGGCCCCTGGCGAAGCGCCAGATGATTGGAGCACGGTCGCCGCCGAGCAGCAGGCGGGCGGCGGCGTTCTCGCTACGACCTTCGACGAGCCGGTCGTGACCCAGTACGTGCTCGTGTGGATCACGGGCGGACTGCAGCCGCACGGTGACGGTCGCTTCAAGGCAGAGCTGTCGCAGATGACGATCAGCGGATCGCCGGCGTGAGCTTCGAGGAGCTGGCGGCCGCCAGCGACGAGGCGCTCGTCGCGGCGTGGGTGGCCGGCGACGGGCGCGCGTTCGAGCTGCTCGTCGACCGCTATGACCGGCGCGTGTACGCGATCTGCTACCGGTACTTCGGCGAGGCCGCCGACGCGGAGGACGCTGCACAGGACGCGTTCTTAGCGCTGCTGCGGCGCGCCGAGACGTTCAGCGGCGCCTCCAGCTTCTCGACGTGGATGTACCGCGTCGCGACGAACGCGTGCAACGACCTGGCGCGCAAGCGCTCGCGGCGCCCGCGGTCGGCCGGCGTCGAAGTCGAGGATCTGGCCGACGTCGCCATCGCCGACGATGTGCTGGCCAACCGGGAGCTCGGACTGGAGCTGGCCGAGGCGCTGAGCGCCCTGGACCCTGAGCACCGCGCCGCTGTCGTCCTGCACGACGTGGAGGGCTGGCCGTACGCCGACATCGCCGAGCGCCTGGGCGTGCCGGTGGGGACGGTGAAGTCGCGCGTGCACCGCGGCCACGCCCGACTTGCCGCGCGCCTCGGCGAAGGCCGACCGCCCAAGGACCGGGAACGCTTTTCCGCCCTGCGACCTCCAACTGATGCGACATGACAGACCAGCGACCTTCCGAGTTCGCCGCCCTCGCCGAGGGGGAGGCGCTGTCGGCGTACCTATCCGGCGACCTCGACCCTGGCGCGACCGAGTCGCTCGAGGCCCGCCTGCGCGAGGACCCGGAGCTGTCAGCCCGCCTCGAGCGGATGCGCCAGATGCTGGAGTCGCTGCGCCGTGTCGAGGACGTCAGCCCTCCCCATGGCTACGCCGGACGGCTGCGCGACGCCTTGGAGGCAGCACGGGCCCACGGCGCGACGACGGCAGCTGGTGCGCCAGCCGAGGCCGGCGGCGGGGAGCAGGAGGTCCGCTCGATCGCCAGCGCGCCCTCCCGGCGGCGCGCCGCGTGGGCCGCACTCGGAACCGTCGCGGCTGGGCTCATCGCCCTGGCCGTCGTCGGCCCCAACGTGCTGAGGTTCGCCGGCTCGGCATCCGAAGACGCTGCCGAAGGCGGCGCCGCCCCGATCGAGGCGGCGCAGGACACCATGGACTTCGCTGGCGAGGCGACGGAGGAATCCGCGCCAGCCGACGACGGCGCGATGGCTGAGGACTTAGGCGACGCGGGCGAGACGGAGGCGCAGGCGGCGCCCGCGGAGGAGGCCGAGGTGAGCCGGGCGTCGCAGCCGCCGGTGATCGTGGACGAGGGCGCTGCGCTGGCCGACGAAGCGGCGCTGACGGAGCACTTCTCTGGCCTTCCCGAGGCACTGGAGCTGCTGGGCACGGACCTGGCCGCCGCTGAGGACCTGGCCGCCGCCTACCGCGTCGCTTTGCAGCGCGAGCACACGTTCGCCTCAGGCGCGCAGCCCGCCGACTGCGTTGAGCCGCTGACCGCCGACGCCGGGGCCCCGCTCGTTCTGGCCCGCGCCGAATCGCTCACCTATGACGGCGCGCCGGCCCTGGCGTACCTGCTGGTCGGCGCGGCGTCGGAATCCCAGTCGCTGGACAGGGTCGAGCTGTGGGTGGTCGATCCCGACAGCTGCCGCACCCGAGTGTTCCTCGATCTCACGCCGTAGCGCGGGCGCGCCTGCGGCCGCTTCGTCGAGTCAGCCGCGCAGGCCTCGGAGCGCGAACCATCCGGCCGCCAGATAGCTCAGCAGAGTGAACGGCTGCGGTCTGAACAGCAGCGTGCTGAAGCCCGTCCGGAGCCCCGCTACCGTCATCAGCGACACCGTGACCGCCACGACGGCCATCGTCACCGCGATCACCACAAAAGGCTGCGCCGTCTGCCGCTGCGCTCCCCAACCCACCGCCCGGCCGACCCCGAAGCCCAGCATCGCGCTGAGAATGATCCCGAACAGCGAGATCTGGCTGAACAGCAGCCCGAGAGCGATGCCGCCGCCGATCGCGGCCCCAAGGCCGGCGGCGGTCGCCTTGACGTAGTGCGACGGCTTGCCGAGCGCGCGGGCGCTGCGCGGCATCTTCGCGCAGCGAGGGCATTTCTGACCGACAGCGGCCGGGCGCATGCAGCGCACGCAGATCGGATCCTCGCAGCTGGAGCACGCCAGGCGAGTCTCGGTGTCCGGGTGGTTCACGCAGGTAGGGATCGTCTCGACCATCCCGGCTAGTCTAAGTCCGGCTGCGCCAGCTGAAGGCTGACAGCGGAATTCGCGCGATCGACGCCGCGTTCCCCAGGGCAGAGGCCCGCAGATCTGTAGGAGACGTGCATGCAGGAAGTCGGAGCGCAGGATCCGGTGCGCAACGTGATCATCATCGGGTCGGGTCCGGCCGGCCTCACGGCCGCGCTGTACGCGGCCCGCGCCGACCTCTCACCGCTGATGTTCGAGGGGATCCAGGCCGGCGGCCAGCTTATGCTCACGACCGACGTGGAGAACTACCCGGGATTTCCTGATGGGATCATGGGGCCGGTGCTCATGGGCGACATGCGCCAGCAGGCGCAGCGCTTCGGGACTGAGATCGTGACCGCGGACGTCGACGCGGTCGACTTCTCGAGCGGCTCGCCGTTCACCGTGACCGTCGATGGGACGGATCACCGCGCGCGCACAGTGATCATCTCGACCGGCGCCACCGCGCGCTGGCTCGGCCTGCCCAATGAGCAGAAGCTGATCGGACGCGGCGTCTCGAGCTGCGCGACCTGCGACGGCTTCTTCTTCCGCGACAAGGAGCTGATCGTGGTCGGCGGCGGGGACTCGGCGATGGAGGAGGCCACATTCCTCACCAAGTTCGCCTCGAAGGTCACCGTCGTCCACCGGCGCGACGAGCTGCGCGCCTCCAAGATCATGCAGGACCGCGCGTTCAAGAACGACAAGATCGAGTTCATCTGGAACGCACGGGTCGTCGACGTCCTGGGAGAGGCCTCCGTCGAGGGCGTCGCGCTTGAGAGCACCGTCAGCGCCGAACGCTCACAGCTGCGCGCCGACGGGCTGTTCCTCGCGATCGGCCACGACCCCACGACCAAGCTGTTCGCGGGCCAGCTCGACCTCGACGCCGACGGCTACATCACCGTGCAGGAGCCGCGCACCGTGACCAGCGTCGACGGGGTGTTCGCTGCCGGTGATGTGGTCGACCGGATCTACCGCCAGGCTGTGACCGCCGCCGGCATGGGCTGCAAGGCCGCAATCGACGCGGAACGCTGGTTGGAGGCGCATCACGACGCGTGACAATGCAGTGATGGCTTTCGGTTGCGGTCCGGGGCCGCTACGCTGAAGCGAAACATCGATCCGCGGTTCGGCTGTCCCCCCGTCATCCGAACCGCCCGCGAGGGGCGTCGCATTCGACGCCCCTCGCTTCTTGACCGCAGGGAATAGCGGAGCGGCCCGTCGCGGTTGCTCTAGGTGCCCCGATCGATTCGTCCACGGAGGAAGCACATGAGCCAGGCCACGCCCGTCACCGATCAGGATTGGGATGCGGAGGTCCTGAAGTCGCAGACGCCGGTTCTCGTGGACTTCTGGGCGGAATGGTGCGGGCCGTGCCGGATGGTTGGTCCCGTGGTCGAGGAGATCGCCCGGGAGAAGGCGGGAGTCCTCAAGGTCGTCAAGCTCAACACTGACGAGAACCCAGAGGTCACTCGCCGCTATGGGATCATGTCGATTCCCACGCTGATGGTGTTCGCGGAGGGGGCCGAGCGCAAGCGCATCATCGGCGCCCAGGGCAAGTCCGCCCTGCTGTCGCAGGTCGAGGCCGTTCTCGCCTGATCGCATGCCGCAGCCGCCGCCGGGGGCTGGTTAGACTCCGGCGGTGAACCGTCTTATCCGCCAAGGGGATAGCGGCGCCAGTGTCCGGGACGTCCAGCGCCGCCTGGCGAGGGCGACCGAGGTGCCAGTCGAGGCAAGCGGGCTCTTCGATGACGCCACTCGTGAGGCGGTGCGGCTCTTTCAGCAAGCCCGCGGCCTCGCCGCCGACGGCATTGTCGGACCCGAGACGTGGCGCGCGCTCGTCGAGGCCGGCTATGCGCTGGGCGACCGGCTGCTGTGGCACTCACGGCGGCTCATGCGCGGTGATGACGTGCGCGATCTCCAGCGGCGCCTCAACCAGCTGGGCTTCGACGCGGGGGCCGAGGACGGCATCTTCGGCCACCTCGCGCGCGCGGCGGTCTCGGAGTTCCAGCGGAATGTGGGCCTCAAGGTTGATGGCACCGCCGGGCCCCAGACCATCGAGGCGCTGCGGCGTCTCCAGCGGGACCATCAGTCGGCTGGGCTGGCGGCACGCGCCCGTGAGCGGGAATGGCTGCGGCGCCTCGCGGGCCGTGGGCTCACGGGCGCTCGCGTCCTGATCGATCCCGCGCACGGACCTGATGATCCGGGCCACCGCGGGCCATCAGGCGTCACCGAGGCGGCTCTGACCTGGGAGATCGCCACGCGCACGGCCGCCCGATTGAGCGCCCTGGGCGCCTACGTCGTCCTGTCGAGAGGCCCGGCCAGCGGGGCCGCGCCCAGCCATCGCGCACGGCTGGCCAACGAGCAAGGCGCGGATCTGGTGCTGTCGATCGCGCTGAACGGGCTCGACACACCGACCGCGTCAGGGGCTGCCACGTACTACTTCGGGACGCAGGCGTTCGTGTCGGAGGCCGGATATCAGCTCGCGCAGCATGTGCAGCACGCCGTGGTCGACGCCGGCTGGGGTCCAGACTGCCGCACCCATCCGATGACGTGGGCGATCCTGCGCGAGACCCGCATGCCCGCGGTGGTCATCGAGCCGGGGTTCCTGACGTCTCCGGACGCCGAGCGCAGGCTGACCGATCCCGCCGCTCAGGATGCGCTGGCGGGCGCGCTGGCGCTGGCCATCGGCGCCTTCCTCGAGGACTCAGCGGATCTTGGGGATGATGCCGGCGGCTCGCCGACGGCTTCCAGGGCCGGACGGTTGCGGGCCGGCGCCCGCTCTGGCCGGCGCAGGGCAGATCGCACACCCTGAAGCGCGCTGCCGAACTGCTCTTGCCAGCGCACGGTCTGCCGAAGATCGAGCCGCATGAGCGGGAACGCATAATGCTCCTGCAGCACCGAGAACCCGTTGGCCGCAAGAAAGCCCTCATCGATCAGGCACGTGCCCTGCTCGTCGCCGCCGCGAACGGCGAAGGCCTCCACC
Organism: Egibacteraceae bacterium; assembly: GCA_035513815.1. Lineage (GTDB taxonomy): Bacteria > Actinomycetota > Nitriliruptoria > Euzebyales > Egibacteraceae > DATKBU01. The sequence continues at coordinate 6,294 of DATKBU010000138.1, read as the reverse complement.
GCCTTCAAGCCGCGACGGTGCGCCTCCCGCAGCACGCTGTGCAGCAGCAACCGCCCCAGACCCTGGGCCCTATGGTCGGGGTGGATCCACAGCGTCGCCATCAGGAGCGCGTCGTCTGACGGCAGACGGCTCAGGCGGCGCGCCTGCGGGAAATGATCGGCCGGCGCGAATGTCGTGTAGCCGATCAGCTGATCCCCGGAGTAGACCGCCCTGCCGGGCGTCCCCCACTCGAGCTGAGTCGCCTGCCACCAGGCCAGCTTGCCGTCGCGCGCCTTGGCTGCAGCGCCCGCTGCCGGCCCTCTGTGCGCTCCGGCGACCTCCCAGAACACACATGCCCGGCAGCTCGCGGGCATGTCGTCGAGATTGTCGATCGACAGCTGCTGCAGGCGACGGGACATTGCGAGCCCTTAGCCGGCAGGAGGGGTCGGGCGCCGGCGCTCGCGCGGCGTCAGCACGACAGCGAGCACGCCGGCCACGGCGCCCGCCGCGAGCCCGGCAAGGGCACGCGCGACAGGATGAGGGCCGATGACGTGCCCGTCGTGAGGGGCCGCGAGCGGGGCGACCAGACGCGCGGGCGATTCCTGGCTCACCTCGGCCGCACGGAGCGGGTCGGGGTTGGGCGTACCGCTGTGGCGCACGGCACCGCACCTCCTCGTCGGACCCGTAGAAGCAGTCAACCGCCAGTGCAGCCGATTGTAGCGAGGCGCCGGCTGTGGCCGATCAGGCCCGCGCGGCGCTGCCGGCCTCCCGCCGGGTGTACCCTCCCGCCGTGGCGGAGATCAGGCTCGATCCCTACTTCGAGCGCTACGCGACGCGTACGCGCGGCATGACCGCGTCCGAGATCAGAGCGCTGTTCGAGGTCGCAAGCCGCCCCGAGATCGCGTTCCTGGCTGGCGGGATGCCCTATACCGCAGCGCTCGATCACGACGCAGTAGCGTCGCTGACCCACGAGATCCTGGTCGAGAAGGGCACCACTGCGCTGCAGTACGGAGGCGGTCAGGGCCTGCCCGCACTGCGCGAGCAGCTCGTCGAGGTCATGGCCGCCGAAGGCGCCTCCGTGCACGCAGACGATCTCTTGGTCACCGTGGGCGGCCAGCAGGCGCTGGACCTTGTGGCCAAGCTGTTCTGCGATCCCGGCGATCTGATCATCGCGGAGGGCCCGTCCTATGTCGGTGCGCTCGGGGCGTTCTCGTCCTATCAGGCGCACGTGCTGCACATGCCCATGGACGGCGACGGGATCATCCCCGAGGCATTGGCGGAATCCTTGCAGTGGCTCGCACGTGAAGGGCGGATCCCAAAGTTCCTGTACACCATCCCCAACCATCAAAACCCGGCCGGAGTGTCGCTGTCAGTGCAGCGCCGTGAGCAGCTGGTTGAGCTTGCCCAGCGCTTTGATCTGCTGATCGTCGAGGACAACCCGTATGGCCTGCTCGACTTCAAGGCCGAGGTCCGCCCGACGCTCAAGTCGATCGACCCGGACCGGGTCATCTACATCGGGACGCTGTCGAAGATCTTCTCACCGGGAATCCGAGTCGGCTGGGTGGCTGCACCGGCCGCTGCCCGGGAGCGGCTCGTTCTGCTCAAGGAGGCTGCCGATCTGTGCCAGTCGAACCTGACGCAGCACGTGGCGCAGCGCTGGTTCGCGACCCAGCCGTGGCTCGAGCAGGTTGAGGCATACCGAGAGATCTACCGAGAGCGATGCGAGGCAATGCTCACCGAGCTCGCGGCGGAGCTGCCCGCCAGCTGCAGCTGGAGCTCACCTACCGGTGGCTTCTTCGTATGGGTCCGTCTACCGGACGGTTTAGACGCGAAAGGGCTCCTGGCGAAGGCCCTCAGCGCCCGAGTGGCCTACGTTCCCGGGCAGGCGTTCTACGCTGACGGCGCCGGCGCCAATGAAATGCGGCTGTCGTTCTGCTATCCGCCGGTCGATCAGATCCGCGACGGCGTCCGTCGGCTCGGCAAAGTGATCAGTGCCGAGATCGAACTGGTGAAGGCGATCTACGGAGGCCGTGAATGAGCCAGTCGGTGAGCGTCGCAGTCCTCGCCGGCGGCCTTTCGCTCGAGCGCGATGTGAGCCTGCGATCTGGGCGGCGCGTGGCCGAAGCGCTCGCGGACCGAGGTCACCGGGTCCGCCGGCTCGATCTCGACGAAGGCGTCGTCAGCGCACTCGCCGAGGGCGAGTTCGATGTGGCCTACCTCGCCCTGCACGGCAAGGCGGGTGAGGACGGTGCGATCCAGGGCCTGCTCGAGTTGCTCGGGATCCCCTACACCGGCCCTGGGCCCATCGCGTCGGCGCTGGCGTGGGACAAAGTTGTGATGAAAGGGCTGCTCCGTCGAGCCGGCCTGCACACGCCTGACTGGGCGGCAGTGTCCGCCGAGGCGATCCGCAGCATGGGCGCGGCTCGCGCGCTCGACCGGATTGAGGGTCGGCTGGGGTCGGCACTCATCGTCAAGCCGGGTCAGGGCGGCGCCGCAATGGGTGTTCGCTACGTCGAGGCATCCCAGGATCTCGCTCCGGCCTTGGTGGCCGCCTACAGCTACCACGACGTCGCCCTCATCGAGCGGTACATCGCCGGAACCGAGATCGCCGTCTCGGTGGTGGATGGCCAGGCCCTGCCTCCGGTGGAGATCCACGCCAAGGAGGGCGCGTACGACTTCGCTGCCCGCTACACGCACGGCGCGACGGAGTTCCACGCTCCTGCGCGCCTTGACGCCGATGTGCTGCAGCGCTGTCAGGAGGCGGCCGTGCGTGCCTATGAGATCGCAGGCTGTCGGCATGTGACTCGCGCGGACGTGATCGTGGATTCCGACGGCCTGCCCTGGGTCTTCGAGCTGGATACTTGCCCGGGAATGACCGAAACATCATTACTTCCTATGGCCGCGGGCGCTGCGGGCTGGACGTTCGACGAGCTCTGCGAGCGCATCGTCCGACTGGCGGTCGCCGACGGCCCCGCGGCCTGACCGGCTGACCCGCCGGCGAGTCAGCCGTTGCCCAGGTCAGCGCCAGTCCCGCGAGCAATCACAGCCAGCAGACGATCGAGGTCCTCCTGGCCGGCGTAGTCGATCACGACCTTCCCGCGCCGTGGGCTTCCTTTGATGGTGACCCTCGTCGCCAGGGCCTCGCCGAGCGTCGCCTGCAGATGCTCGAAGGGCGACGCGCGGCGCTCCTTCGCGGCCTTGGCGAGCGCGGACAGCGCCGCTCCGCTCTCGCCGGGGCCTTCCAGCGACCGCCGAACCAGCCCCTCGGTCTCACGGACTGACAGCCCCTCGGCGATGATGCGCTGCGCGAGTCGTTCCTGGCGCTCGGCGCTCCCGAGGGGCAGCAGGGTGCGGGCATGGCCTGCGCTGAGTGCGCCTTCAGCCACCTTGTGCTGCAGCGACGGAGGAAGCGTCAGGAGCCGCAGCGCATTCGAGATGGCCGAGCGCGACTTGCCCAGCTTCGTGGCCAGCGCCTCATGCGTCACGTCGAAGTCGTCGATGAGCTGCTGATACGCCGCGGCCTCCTCCAACGGATTGAGGTCTGCACGGTGAATGTTCTCGACCAGTGCCTCGGTGAGCAGCTGGGTGTCCTCGGTGCGGCGCACGACCGCCGGGATCTCCTCGAGCCCTGCGAGACGCGCCGCGCGGAACCGCCGCTCGCCTGCGACGATCTCATAGCGCTGGTCATCCACGGGACGGACGATGATCGGCTGAAGAAGCCCCACTTCTCGCAGGGATTGGGCGAGTTCCTCAAGCGCGTCGACGTCGAACGCGCCGCGAGGCTGCCGCGGGTTGGGAACGACCTCGCTGAGCCTGAGATTGATCAGGCCAGTCTCTCCCGGTCCTGCTGAGGGGATCAGCGCCCCGAGTCCGCGCCCCAGTCCGCTCGGACGACTCATTGCGGTGCTCCTTCCTCGCCGGGTGTCTCGGCGGCCTGCTCCAGCCGAGCGAGCAACTCGCGGGCCAGGCGCCGGTATGCCAGCGAGCCTCGCGATGACGGGTCGAAGACGGTGATGGGCTGCCCGAATGATGGCGCCTCCGCCAGCCGCACGGACCGCGGAATGCGCGTCTGAAAGACTTTGTCGCCGAAGTGGGTGCGCATCTCATCCACAACCTGCTGGCTGAGCCTGGTGCGCCCATCGAGCATCGTCATCACATAGCCTGTGATTTCGAGTTCAGTGTTGAGGTTCGAGCGGATGAGTTCGGCATTGCGTCGCAGCGCCTCGAGTCCTTCCAGCGCGTAGTACTCACACTGGATCGGAACAATCGCTCCGTCGGCGGCGCTCAGCGCGTTCACGGTCAGGAGCCCGAGGCTCGGCGGGCAGTCGATCAGCACGATGTCGTAATCCTCGCGAATCTGTTCCAACGCGCGACGGAGCTTCTGCTCGCGGCTGAAGGCCGCGACGAGCTCTACCTCAGCGCCTGCGAGGTCGATGTTCGCTGGAAGCAGGAAGAGGTTGCGCAGGCTGGTCGGCTCGATGACGTCTTCGATGTCCTTGCCGTCCACCAGGACGTCATAGACGGTCGGCTGTCCTTGCGCAACGCGCATCCCTACGCCAGAAGTGGCGTTGCCTTGAGGATCGAGGTCGACGAGCAGCACTCGGCAGTGGAGGTCCGCGAGTGCAGCCGCGAGGCTCACCGCGGTCGTGGTCTTTCCAACCCCGCCCTTCTGGTTGGCGATCGTAAGGATCTTCGCGCGTTGGAATCGACGGTTCGACTCCGCCGGCTGCACGTCAACGAGGGTCTCCGAAGGTTTCACGTGAAACGCCTCGTCCTTGGATGCCGTTCCGACCTGCGGATCAGCGACCGGGGCGATGCAGGCTGTGGCGCGCGCCCATCGATCGGGGACGCGTCCAGCAAGCGGACCCGCGCCGCAGCGATCCGACTGCGCCGCACGGTCGCGGCCCTAATGCAGACCTGCGATGCGCTGATCGCCATGGTTGCTCCGAGCTGCCGGTCGGGCGCTGTACCCAGGATTACGGCTCCCCAAGTGGATGGGTCCGCGGTACTCCGTCACGTCTCGGATAGCCGGTCGGCACGGAGCCTCGCGCGCGCATCATAACAAGATGAGTGGCTCGGGCGGTGCCAGGCACAACGCGGCTGTGGAGATCGGTGAGGCGGAGGGGGTCCGCCAGCACCTTAGAGGAACGCTGCATCTCCTCCAAGGCCCGAGGGCCTTTGACCACCGCAACGACGCCTCCAGAGTGCACGAAGCCGCGGGAAAGCTCCGCAACCACCGGGAGCGGTGCCACGGCTCGGCTTACCACACCGTCGAAACGGCCCCGGTACGCCGGATCATGGCCGAGCGCTTCGGCCCGCCCGGCAATCGGGTGGACATTGCTCAGCTCGAGCTCCTCGGCGAACCGCGCGACCTCCGCGACCTTCTTCTGCGTCGCGTCGATCAGGGTCCACTCAACGCTCGGATGCGCCACGGCGAGGACGAGGCCTGGCAGTCCGCCGCCAGTCCCGAGGTCGACCCACCGAGAGCCCTCCTTGACCGGAAGCAGTTTTGCCACCGCGAGCGACTCAGGGATATGCATCGTGCCCACCCGTGCCCGCTCCCCACGAGAGACCAGGTTGTGGGGTGACGTGGCGATCAGCTGAGCAAGGTGCTCCAATGCATCAGTCAAGGCGCGCATCGAGACTAGGACCTCGCCACTGCCGTGCTCGCCACTGCCCTGCTCGCCACTGCGGTCTCGCCACTGCCGTGCTCGCCACTGCCGTGCTCGCCGCTCGATGTGAGCCGCGTACCACGCGAGCCGCTCGTTTCGCCGCGGGGGGCCCATGGCGGCCTCGCGCAGGCCTCTGACCAGCGACGACGCGCTAGCACGGCCCCTGCGGCCCGCTGGGCGCCGCCCGAGAGTGTTTCATCGAGCTCGCCTGAGCTGCGGCGGCACTGCGCGGGCTCCCTAGGCCAAGCGACATCGTGCCTGCCCTGCTGGGCACCACCGGGCACCCTGTTTGGAGGCGCGCTCCTGCGCCCGGGCGGGGGCGTCCCGAGTCTCCCGCCGCCTGAGCCCGACCTCCGGCGGGTCGCTCGCGCCCTGCGGTTGCGCAGCCGCATCTCTCCAGCGGCGCGGTCGGGACGCTCGATTGAAACCCGAGCATCTTGCGCGTCAGCGGCGAATGAGTGCGCGCGACTCCCGAGGCTAGAGAGCCGTTCCCTTCGCTCTTGGTGCACGACGCCCCTTCCTCTACGGAGATCGTCAGCGTACTCGGGGCCGGCCCGAGCTTCCCGGTGCCCTACCCAGCCAGCATCCTTCAACGGCAGCGTGCCCGAACGTCGCAGCCGCGCGGTCCGGCGTACCGCGTTGG
>DATKBU010000137.1:0-11154 GCA_035513815.1 Egibacteraceae bacterium | reverse complement strand
AGCCCGATCGCGCGCGCCGCTGCCACGGCCCTCCACTTTGCACCACGTTCCTAGAGGCGGTTTTCCGGTCTGGCTCCCACTCAAGTGGCGCGTCTTGAGGGCCGATGTGGTTGACAGGTGGTGGGAAGTGGAGCAAGGTGGTGGCTCGCGGAGGCATGTGGGCCCGTCTGGACAGCACAGGAGGTGAGATGTTCCTGGGGGAGTACCGCCACACGCTGGACCCCAAGGGGCGCCTCATCCTGCCGTCGGCCTTTCGCGAGGATCTGAGCGAAGGGCTGGTTCTGACCATGGGCATGGATCGGTGCCTGGACGTGCACCCCAGCGACGGCTGGCAGCGGGTGGTCGACGGGCTTCGGAATCTGCGCAGCACCGATCGACGCCAGCGCATGTTCGCGCGCATGATCACTTCGTCCGCCCATCCGGAGTCCCTCGACCGCCAGGGCCGCATCACCATCCCGGGGCGCCTTCGCGAGTACGCCGCACTCAGCAAGGACATCACCGTCGTCGGGGCTGACTCCCGGCTGGAGCTATGGGACACCGCGGCGTGGGAGACCTACCGAGAGCAGGCCATGGGCGACTTCGCCGACACCGAGCAGTCGTTTGACCTCGGGGTCTTCTAGCGATGCCGGCCCGCACCCCAGCCGACCAGGTCGAGGAGCCCGCCGTGATTGACCTGCGCACGCCCCACGACCCCGTGATGGTCGACCGGGTCGTGGAGCTGCTTGCCTACGGCGGCGCGGAGCCCGGCGTCCTGGTCGATGCGACGGTCGGCGCGGCGGGCCACGCGGCCGCGCTGCTGGCGGCCAGCGGTGAATCCGTGCACCTGATGGCCTTCGATCGCGATCCCGACGCGCTGGCTCTCGCCCAGCGCCGCCTGGCCGCCTACGGCGAGCGGGCGCACCTGGTTCATGCGGGCTACGACCGCCTCGCCGAGCATGTCGAGCCGCTCGCTGCGCGCGTGGGACCCCTCCTGGGCGTGCTCTACGACCTGGGGGTCTCCTCAATGCAGCTCGACCGCGCCGAGCGCGGCTTCTCGTTTCGCGGTGATGCGCCGCTGGACATGCGGATGAACCCTGACGAGGGCCAGACCGCGGCGGAGCTGATCGACAGCGTGGACGTCGCCGAGCTGGCGCGGCTGCTGCGGGTCTACGGCGAGGAGCGGTTCGCTGGCCGCGTCGCTCGAGCGATCATCCGGGCTCGCCCGATCAGCACGACTGGCGCGCTGGCCGCCATCGTGGATGAGGCGGTGCCGGCGGCCAGTCGCGGGCGGACCCATCCCGCGACGCGCACGTTTCAGGCTCTGCGCATCGCTGTCAACGATGAGCTTGACCGCTTCAGCGCCTCCCTTCCCCAGGCGCTGGAGCTGATCGCGCCTGCCGCGCCGCCGTCGGCCGAACCTGCGCCTGACGGACGGCGCGGCGGGCGCATCGTCGTTCTGGCCTACCACTCGCTGGAGGACCGGTTGGCCAAGCGCGCGTTCGCCGACGCAGCCCGCGGCTGCATCTGCCCCCCAGATCTTCCGGTCTGCGGGTGCGGCCGTGAGCCGATCGTCCGCCTGCTCACCCGCGGAGCGGAGCGCCCTTCGCCGCAAGAGATCGAGCGCAACCCGCGTGCGCGCGGCGCGAAGCTGCGCGCCGTGGAGCGCGCTCCCCGACCGTCCGACCCGGAGAGCTGATGTCCGCCCTGCCCTCTGTCACACTCCCTCGCCGGCGACCCGACGAGGACCGCCCTGGCCGGCCTCATTTGCGCGTCGTCGAGGCGCCCCGTCACACCACTCCGTTCGCTCTCGTGCTCGTGGCGACCGCCGTGGTGGGGATCTTCGGGATCGTCGCGATGGGGGCGCTCGCGGCTGAGTCCGCTTTCGCTGCCCGTGAGCTGGAGACAGAGATCGATCAGCTGACCATGCGCTACGAGGAGCTGACCGGCGAGCTGGCCTTTCTGGAGTCGCCCGCCCACGTGCGCCACGTCGCGGTGTCCCAGCTCGGGATGGTGCCGAGCCGTCAGCCGGACTATCTCGTGCTGGGTCAGCCTGTCGCGCTTGATGGAACGGAGCCGGCTGGGGCGGCTGCCGAAGAGGCGCCCGATGGCGCCGAACTGCTGGCCGATCCGGTCAAGCCGGCGCTGAACAGCGACCAGGGCTGACGTGACCCAGCGGTCAAAGGCGCAGACCGCCGCGCGCCAGCGGGGATCGAAAGCCCTCGCTCGCCAGCGCTCAAAGCCTTCCGCGCCCCCCCGCCCCAGGACCCGGCGCCCCGCGGGAAAGCCGTCGCGCGCGCCGCATGCCTCACCCCCGCCGCGTCGCGCTGCCCGGGGGTCGCAGCGGCGAACCGCCCGGCCGCGGCCGGCGCCGAACCCTCGCCCTCGGCCTCGTGCGTCATCCGCAAACCGCTCCGGCCTGGGCGCTGCGCTTGTCCAGGGCTGCAGGCCGGCGATGATGCGCGCGCGCAGCAGCCGAAGGCTGTCCGTGCTGCTCGCGCTGTATCTGCTGCTGACCGGAGGCATCGCGTGGCGGCTGGTCTCGGTCCAGGTCGTCTCGGCACAGGAGTACCGCGACCTCGCTCAGCGCCAGACGCTGCGCGACTACGAGCTTCCGGCTCGGCGGGGGCGGCTGTACGACCGGATGGGCGACCCCCTGGCCATGTCGCTGCCCGCATCCACTGTCTACGCCGATCCGCGAGTGCTGCAGGAAGACGCCGTCGTGCGCGCGGGCATCACCCCGGAGTCCGTCGCCGCCGAGCTCGCGCCGGTCATGGGTATGGAGGAGGAAGGTCTGGCCGACCGCCTGAGGGCGGACACGCACTTCGTCTACCTCGGCCGCCAGTTGCCGCGAGGGGTCGGTCAGGCTGTGGCGGCCATGACGCTGCCGGGCGTCGGCGTGCTCGAGGAGCCCGCGCGCACCTACCCTGCCGGCGGGCTCGCCGCGCAGGTGATCGGCTTCGTCGGGATCGACAACACCGGTCTGGCGGGTCTTGAGCATCAGCACGACAGCGTGCTGGCGGGTCAGGCGGGCCGGGCGCGCTCAGAGCGGGCGCCGGGCGGACTGATGATCGGCGCGGCGCCGATCGAGATCGAGCCGGCAGCCCCTGGCGCGGATCTCGTCCTGACGATTGATCGCCACATCCAGTTCGCCGCCGAAGACGCGCTCACAAGGGCGGTGAAGCAGTTCGACGCCAAGGGCGCGTCGGCCATCGTGATCGATGTCGCCACCGGCGAGGTGCTCGCGATGGCCTCGGCCCCCAGCTTCGAGCCCGACGAGATCTCCGGATCGGACGACTACGCGCGCCGCAACCGCGCCGTGACCGACGTCTACGAGCCCGGCAGCGTGAACAAGGTCATCACCATCGCGGCGGCGCTCGAGGAGGGCCTGGTCACGCCAGACGAGGTTTTCCGGGTCCCAGACCGCTTTCAGGTGGGCAGCAAGACCTTCCGCGACACCCACAGCCACCCCGAGACGGACATGAGCGTGAGCGAGATCATGTCGCAGTCGTCCAACATCGGCACGATCCAGATCGCCGATCAACTCGGCGAGGAGGCGCTGTACGAGTACGTGCAGCGCTTCGGGTACGGCTCGAAGACGGGACTGGGCTTCCCCGGCGAGTCGGCCGGGCTGCTGCCCGACGTCTCGAACTGGTCCGCCACGAGCCTGCCGACGATTGCGATCGGACATGGGGTGTCGGCGACGCTGCTCCAGGTCGCCGAGGTCTTCCAGACCATCGCCGCCGACGGCCAGTGGGTTCAGCCGACGCTGCTGCGCGGCTCGGTGGGCGCGGACGGCCGGATCCGTCCGGCCGAGTCGCCGCGCCGCCAGCGCGTCGTCTCGCCGGGGACCGCCGAGGCGGTCGCCGACATGCTGGTCGGCGTCGTCGAGAGCGGCACCGGCGGTCAGGCGGCAGTCGCGGGCTACAACGTCGGCGGCAAGACCGGCACGGCCCGCAAGCCCTCGCAGACCGGGCCTGGCTATGTGGAAGGCGCCTACATCTCCAGCTTCGCCGGCTTCGCCCCCGCCGAGAATCCAGCGGTGGTCGTGGCCGTCATGGTCGATGAGCCGAAGCGGGGCTACTACGCGGGCTCGACCGCCGGGCCGCTGTTCAGCGAGATCATGGGCTTCACGCTGAGCCACCGAAGGGTGGCGCCGTCCGAGCCAGAGGGCCAAGCGTCCGCCGACCCCGCTGCCGGGGAGATGACGCGGGGCCCGGCCGGATGACCGTGGCGGCTGCCCGGGAATCCCCCGGTGCGGCCGTATGCTCTCCTACGCCCCCCGAGCGATTGCGATACCGAGCTGCAGTGATCGACGAAAGCCTTCTCAACGGCGGTTCCGTGAGCCTTCGCGACCTCTTCCCCGTTCTTCCCGAGGGCTCGCGGCTGCATGGGCCGCAGGTCAGCCCTTCCATCGCCGACGTGACCCACGACAGCCGTGCGGCGGGTCCCGGGGTGCTCTTCGCCTGCCGCCCGGGGCAGCGGGTCGACGGGCACGCCTTCGCGCCGGCCGCGGTGGCTGCGGGCAGCCCTGCCCTTCTCGCGGAGCGCGAGCTGGCGCTCGAGGTCCCGCAGCTGATCACCGAGTCGGTCACCGCGGCGCTGGGACCGGTGGCCGCCGCGGTGCACGGTCAGCCGTCGCAGGCGATGACCTTGTGCGGTGTCACGGGCACCAATGGCAAGACCACGACGGCGTTTCTGCTGGAGTCCATCCTGCGCGCAGCCGGACACGTCACCGGGCTGGTCGGCACGGTGCACACGCGCATCGCCGGCGACGTCATCCCTGGAGTGCGGACGACCCCCGAGGCCACCGACCTGCAGCGGCTTCTGCGTCGGATGCGCAAGGCGGGGGTGACGGGCTGCGCCATGGAGGTCTCCAGCCACGGGCTCGCGCTCGGGCGCGTCGCCGGGACTCGGTTCGCCGTGGCTGCGTTCACCAATCTGACCCAGGATCACCTGGACTTTCACGCCGATCTGGAGGACTACTTCGCGGCGAAGGCCCGGCTGTTCCAGGCCGATCTCTCCGCGCGCGGGGTGATCAATGTCGACGATCCCTACGGGCGGCGCCTCGCCGCGAGCGCGCCCATCGAGATCCTGCGGGTCTCCGCCAGCGGCCAGCAGCCGGCCGACGCGACCGCGCGCGACGTTCGGTGCACGCCCGAGGGCTCGGTCTTCATCGCCGAGATCGCTGGCGTCCGCACGGACGTGCGCACGCTGCTCCCAGGGCGGTTCAACGTCGACAACGCGCTGTGCGCGCTGGCTGCGGCCACGGCGGTCGGCATCGATCTGCCGATCGCGGCGGCAGGGGTAGCGGCCCTGCCGGGAGTGCCCGGGCGGATGCAGCGCGTGGACGTCGGCCAGCCCTTCACCGTGCTGGTCGATTACGCGCACACTCCTGACTCGCTGACGCATGTGCTTGCGGGCGCTCGGGATCTCTCGCCGACTGGGCGCGTGCTGGTGGTCATCGGCTGCGGAGGCGATCGGGACCGCGCGAAGCGACCGCTGATGGGCGCAGCGGCGGCCAGGTTCGCAGATCGGGCGGTCCTGACCAGCGACAACCCTCGCAGCGAGGATCCGCTGGCGATTCTGGAGGCCGTGGCGGCGGGGGCGCGCGCCAGCGGGGGCGACTGGCAGATCCAGCCGGACAGGAGGGCGGCGATCGGTCTGGCGCTGGCTGAGGCCAGACCGGGGGATGTGGTCGTCATCGCCGGCAAGGGACACGAGGCCTACCAGGAGCTGGCGGACCAGACGGTGGTGTTCGACGACGTCGAGGTGGCGCGCGAGTGGCTCGAGGCGGCCGACCGATCAGGCGCCGGCTCATGATCCCTTTGACGCTTGCGATGCTGGCTGACGTGGTCGCCGGCGAACTCGTCGCGCCGTCCGACATGGACCGCGTCGTCGACTCGGTCGTCATCGACTCCCGCCAGGCGCGGCCCGGAGCGCTGTTCGTGCCGCTGGCCGGAGAGCGCGCCGACGGGCACGATTTCATCGCCGATGCCGCGGCACGCGGCGCGGCGGGCTACCTGCTGGCGGCGGGGCACCAGATCCCCGACGGGCCTGGCGCCGTCGTCGTGGACGATTCCGGCGACGCGCTGCTCGGCCTCGGCGCGTGGGTGCGCGCAGAGGTCGACCCGACCGTGGTCGCCGTGACCGGATCGGCCGGCAAGACGACCACCAAGGATCTGATCGCCAGCGCCGTCGGCGCCGGCCGGCGCGTCGTGGCCAGCCCCGGCTCGTACAACAACGATCTCGGCGTCCCGCTGACCTGCTGCCTGCTGGAGTCCGACTCCGAGGTCCTCGTCGCCGAGGTCGGCACGCGCGGAATAGGCCACATCGCCAAGCTGGCGCGCGTGCTGGCGCCGGACATCGCAGTCGTCACAAGCGTGAGCGCGTCCCATCTCAGCCTGCTCGGCAGCATCGAAACGGTGGCGCGCGCCAAGACAGAGCTGGTTGCGGCGCTGGGCCCTGACGGAGTGGCGGTGCTCAACGCGGACGATCCTCGCGTCGCGGCGATGCGCGCAGCCGCGCCTGGCCGGGTCGTGACCTACGGGCAGGGCCCCGAGTCGCAGTGGCGCCCCGATGAGGTCTCGTTCGATGAGCTCGCGCGCGCGACGCTGCGGGTCCGAGGCGTCGCGCTGCGCCTGCCGCTGCCCGGCGGGCACAACGTGGGCAACGCGCTGGCGGCGCTCGCGGTGGCGGATCTGTGCGGCGTCGAGCTCGAGCGCGCAGCCGAAGGACTGGCCCGCGCCACGGTGTCGCCGTGGCGCATGCAGGTGCTGCGCGCGGCTTCAGGGCTGACGGTCGTCAACGACGCGTACAACGCCAATCCGGCGTCTATGGAGGCGGCGCTGAAGACGCTCGCGCTCATGAGGGTGCGCGGCAGGCGGTGGGCGGTCCTCGGGCAGATGGCGGAGCTGGGCGCGGCGGGCGAGGAAGCGCACGACCGGATCGGGCGGCTGTGCATCCGACTCGGCCTCGACGGAGTGGTCGTCGTCGGCGCCGAGGCGGATGGGATCAGGCGCGCCGCGGACCAGGAGGGCTTCTACGGCCAGGGCGACCTGATCGCCGTCGAAGGGCCTGCGGAGGCCCTGAAGGTGCTGGCTGAGCGGGTGGGGCCAGACGACGTGGTCCTGGTCAAGGCGAGCCGGTCGGTGGGGCTCGAGCAGCTCGCCGAGGCACTCGCGGCAGGGAACCTCGCATGAGGGGCATCCTCGTCGCCGCGGCCACCGCGCTGCTGCTGTCGCTGGTGATGACGCCCCTGGCCATCCGCGTGTTCCGCAGTCGCGGCTACGGTCAGCTGATCCGAGACGACGGCCCGCAGAACCACCACTCCAAGCGCGGCACGCCGACGATGGGCGGCACCGCGATCATCTTCTCCGCCATCGCCGGCTACATCGCCGCCACGCTGGTGTACCCGCCGTTGAGCGGCAATCCCATCCGCGTCTCGCACGGCGGCATGCTCGCGCTCGGCGTGTTCGCTGCCATGGGCGGGGTGGGCTTCGTGGATGACTACATCAAGATCCGCCGCCAGCGGAATCTCGGGCTGACCAAGACGGCCAAATTCGCGGGGCAGGCCCTCGTCGCAGGGCTGTTCGCATTCGGCGCGGAGTACATCGCCGATACATCCACCAACTTGTCGTTCATCCGCGCCACCGATTTTGATTTCGGACGGTTCTTCATCCTGTGGGTCTTCATCATCCTGGTGTCGACCTCGAACGCAGTGAATCTGACCGACGGACTCGATGGGCTCGCAGCAGGCGCGGCAGCCTTGATCTTCGGCGCTTTCACGGTCATCGCGTTCTGGCAGTTCCGTCATCCGGAGGACTACTCGTTCGTCGTCGTCGTCCACGCCGACGCGCTGGCCTTCGTCGCGGCCGCCGCCATGGGCGCGACGCTCGGCTTCCTGTGGTGGAACGCGCACCCAGCGAAGATCTTCATGGGCGATACGGGCTCGCTCGGCATCGGCGGGCTGCTGGCGGCGCTGGCCGTGCTCACCGAAACCGAGCTGCTGCTGGTGATCCTCGGCGGGCTTTTCGTCGTGATCACCTTGAGCGTGATCATTCAGGTCTTCAGCTTCCGGGTCTTCGGCCGGCGGGTGTTCAAGATGGCGCCGCTGCAGCATCACTTCGAGCTGTCCGGCTGGGAGGAGACAACGATCATCGTCCGCTTCTGGATCATCAGCGGGCTGGCCGTGGCGTTCGGGCTGGGGCTGTTCTACGCCGAGTGCGTCAACCGGGGCTGCGCCGGATGAGCGGCTTCGAGGGGCTCCGCGTCCTGGTCGTCGGCCTCGGCGTTTCGGGCGCGGCCGCGACCCGGGCGCTGTTGGCGGCCGGCGCCGATGTCCGCGCCACCGACTCCGGTGCCGGCCCGGAGGCGTCGTCGCGGGCAGCCGAGCTCGCAGCGGCTGGCGCGGAGGTCCGGCTGTCTGATTCGGCGCCGGAATCGCTGCTGGAAGGGCGAGAAGCAGTCGTGACCAGCCCGGGGGTCCCGCAGAGCGCGCCGCTGCTCGCCGCCGCGATCGGCTCAGGCCTGCCGGTATGGAGCGAGCCCGAGCTCGCATGGCGCATGGCGCGCGGGCGCACGCGCCTGATCGCCGTGACGGGGACCAACGGGAAGACCACGACCACCCAGTTGATCTCGGCGTGTCTGGACGCGCCGGCGGCCGGCAACATCGGCTCGCCCCTGGTCGAGGTGCTGTCGGCCGCCGAGCCGCCGCCGCTGGTGGTCGCTGAGCTGTCCAGCTTCCAGCTGCGCTTCACCGACACGCTGCGAGCCGAGGTCGGGGTGCTGCTCAACATCGCCGACGATCATTTGGACTGGCACGGCTCGCCGGAGCAGTACGCGAACGCCAAGGCCCGGATCTGGGCAGGCCAACAGGCGAGCGACTGGGCGGTGTTCAACCGCGAAGACGCGCGCGCCTCGCAGCTGGCCGCCGATCTGCCGCCCGGCGCGGGGCGCGCCGTCGGATTCACGGCGGACTCGCCGGGTCCCGGAGACATCGGCATCGCCGACGGGTGGGTCGTGACGCGCCGGGCGGCGGGGGAGCCGCAGCGCGTCGTCGCGATCGACGATCTGCGGCTGACCGGTCCGCACAATCTGGCCAACGTCTGCGCCGCGGTGGCGGCGGCGCAGTGCGCCGGAGCCTCGCCCGATGAGCTTGCTGCGCCGCTGGCGGCGTTCGAGCCCGGGCCGCATCGCCTCGAGCTCGTCGCTGCGGTCGGCGGCGTGGACTATGTCAATGACTCGAAGGCGACCAACCCTCACGCTGCCGCTGCTGCGCTGCAGACATTCGGTTCGGTCGTGTGGATCGCCGGCGGCCTCGGCAAGGGCGTCAGCTTCGAGCCACTCGCTGACCTGATCCGCGAGCGGGCGCGCGCGGTCATCACGATCGGCGAGAGCGGTCCGTCGATCGCCGCGCTGGCGCGCCGGCTCGGCGTCCGCGCCGTTGAGGCCGGCGATCTCGCCACCGCCGTCTCGGCAGCGGCGGCGCTGGCGGCGCCCGGCGACACGGTGCTGCTGGCCCCCGCCTGCGCGTCCATGGATCAGTTCCGCGACTACGCCGAGCGCGGTGAGGCGTTCCGGACGGCGGCGCAGCGGCTTGCGCACGCCCCCGCGCCGGGCGCGGCGAAAGGGGCGGCGCGATGAGCGATGTCGCTCGCCGCGGCCGTCCGGCACGGGCGCGCCCCGGGCCGCCGCCGCGTCCCCGCCGTCTGCCGCTGACGGCGGCCGGCGAGACGACGACGGAGTTCCTGCTGCTGACCGCGACTGCAGCGGTGCTGCTGGTTCTCGGGCTCGTGATGACCTTCTCGGCGTCGTTCGTCCATTCGGCGGGGGAGAGCGGCGACGCGTTCGGGATCTTCCAGCGCCAGCTGCTGTGGTGCGCGATCGGCTTGCCGCCGATGGTGCTGGCTGCCAGCGTCGACTACCGGCTATGGCGCCGCATGTCCGGGCCTGCGCTTGCGGTGACGCTGCTTGCGGTGGCCCTGGTGCTGGTCCCCTCGATCGGGCATGAGGTCAATGGCGCGCGCCGCTGGCTCGACCTCGGGCCGCTGCGGTTCCAGCCGACGGAGGTCCTCAAGCTCACCCTTCCGCTGTATCTCGCCCATGTCCTGGACTCCAGATGGGCGCGGCTGCGGCGCGGCGACATCGCCGCCCTGCTGTCGCCGGCGGTCCCGCTGATCGCTTTGGCCGCCGGGCTCGTCGTGCTGGAGCCTGACCTCGAGACCGCGCTGCTGGTCGCGCTGATCGGTGGCCTGGTGCTGTACACCGCGGGGCTTCCGGGCCGGCTCATCGCCGTGGGGGTGGCCGGGGGCGCGGCCCTGGTCGCTGCGGGCGTCGCTGCGCGCGGCTTCCGACAGGGGCGTCTGCTCGCGTGGCTGGACCCGATGGCCTACCCGACCACGTTCGGCTACCAGAGCCTGCAGGGCTTCATGGCGCTCGGCTCAGGCGGGTGGTTCGGCGTCGGCTTGGGTCAGGGACGCGGGAAGTGGCTGTTCCTGCCCAACCCGCATACCGACTTCATCTTCGCCATCATCGGCGAGGAGCTGGGACTGCTGGGCGCCATGTTCGTGCTCGCGCTGTTCGCCGCCCTCGCGGTCGGAGGGCTGCGGACGGCGCGGCGGGCCCCGGATCCGTTCGGCCGGCTGCTGGCCACCGCCATCACCGGCTGGCTGGTGCTCCAGGCTGGGATCAACATCGGCTCCGTGGTGGGGCTGATGCCGGTGACCGGGGTCACCCTGCCGCTGGTGAGCTTCGGCGGCTCGTCACTGCTGTTCACGCTGCTGGGCATGGGGATCCTGCTGTCCATCGCGCGCGCGGGACGTCCCGTCGCAGACGACGTCGGGTCCGACTCGGAGCAGCAGTGACGAGCGCCGGGCGGATCCTCATCGCAGGGGGCGGAACCGGGGGGCATGTGGTGCCCGCGCTCGCGACCGCAGCCGCGCTGGCCGAGCTTTACCCTCAAGTAGAGGTTGAGTTCGTCGGGACCGCGAGAGGGCTGGAATCGCGACTCGTGCCCGAGGCGGGCTGGCCGCTGCATCTGATCAGCGCTGCGCCGTTTCAGCGACGCCTCAGCCTCAGCACGCTGCGCGCTCCGTTGGCGCTCGCCTTCGCCGCGCGCGACGCCCTTCGTCTGGTGAAGGGGCCGCCGCGCGCCGCCGCCGCCGCCGTGTTCGGCGG